>CALXJH010000076.1 GCA_944388555.1 uncultured Clostridia bacterium | reverse complement strand
ATCAAACTGGTCAATTACAATATACCCGATGCGATTGTCTATCCTTTCCGCCGACACGGTAGTCGTGTCAATTTCTGCGCGTTTTCCGGCAATCTGCAATTCTTCCCTTCCACGTTTTCCGCCTATATTTACCGTGCTTCCGATTTCCCCGCGTATTTTTTCGGTAAGCAGTGAAAAATCCATTCCTGCTGTATTTTCGCCCTCAATTTGTATAATATAATCCCCTTCCTGCATCCCGGCTTGCTGTGCAGGTGACTGCTCGAAAACGTCGGTAATCAGAAATCCTTCCTCTGTGCTTAAAATTTCCACACCAATTCCGCCGTATTCACCCGTAACAGTTTCATTAAAAAGCTGGTATCCTATTTCTTTTGGGATATAATAGGAATGTTCGTCGCCTAATGCGGAAACCATACCTGCAAGTTCAGCTTCTTTTATGTTCTCCTCCTGTACTTCACCATCAAAATATCGATGAATCACAAACCGAAGATATATCTGCTCAAAGCTGGTTCCCGAAGCATACAACGTAATTGCCGCTGTAAGTAGTATAACCACTGCATATCGGATTGCGGGTATAATCCATTTTTTGGAGTTTGGGGTCTTTTCGTCCACAAAACATGCCTCTTTTCGCTTTTAATTTACCTTAAATACTGCATCGGATCTGTGGTCGCACCGTTAACACGCACTTCAAAATGGCAATGCGGACCGGTAGAATTTCCTGTAGAGCCCGCCTTTGCTATCACCTGCCCGCGGCTTACTGTCTGTCCTACAGAAACACAAAGGCTGCTGTTATGCGCATAAAGCGTGGTCACACCGCCGCCGTGATCTAAAATAACGGCGTTTCCATATCCGCCGTAATAACTTGCCAAAATTACCGTACCTGCGGAAGCGGCCGCAATATTGGTACCGGTGGACGCCGCAAAATCTACACCTGTATGCAGTTTGCGCGTTCCATAGATCGGATGAATTCTGTATCCGTACGGGCTGGTAATCGTGGAGCCGCAGGGATATCCGAAAGTGCCTCCGGAATAAGTAGAGGTCGCACTATGTGAACTGGAAGAAATGATGGTTTGCTGCATCGCGCGTTCTTCCGCTTCAATATCTTTTATTTTCTGCAAAAGCTGTGATTCTTCCGCACTTAATTGTGCCGCCATGCTATCCAGTTCCGCTTTCTCTCCTACTATTTTATCCTGTTTGACCTGTATTGTATTCCTTTTTTCATCTAAAACTGCTTTTTCTTCTTCAAGCGTTTGCTTTTTTTCGGCTATTTCCTGTCTGGTTTTCTCCAGTTCTTCATGCATATTATTATCATGTCCGACCATCTGTTTGATGATTTCAAAATAGGAAACCACTTCTGTTAGACTTTCCCCGCTGAACAACAAGGTGATATATGTAGTATTATTGTCCTCATACATGGTGCGCAGCCGCAGTTTCATAGCCTCGTATTGCGCAGCCTCCTCTTCTTCCGCTTCTGCAAGTTCTACTTCTGTCTGTGCAATTTTTGCGGCATACACATCAATATCATATTGAATAGAATTGATTTCCTGCTGCAATTCAGAAATTTCCACTTCCTTGTCCTGTGCTTGCTGTAAAATTTCGCTTTTTTCCGCTTTCACGTCATTCAATTGGCTGTTGTATTCTGATTTTGTGGGTGCCGCCTGTACAGAAAAGCTTCCCACAAACGAAATGGCGTATACCAACATAAAACAAACCAACAAAACAACAGCAACGGTAACCGTTATTTTTTTATTCATGTTTTTACAATCTCCTTACACTTTCAAATGTTTACGAATAGAAATTAAACTTCCGATAAATCCGATTACAATGCCGACAATAATAAATGCGCCAATCAACAGCCATGCCATAGCGCTAAACGGAACAAGCTGCAAAAACTGCACGCTTACACTTTCATAGATTCGCCAATATACCAGCCAAATTACACCAAATGCAATCAAAGCGCCATAGAATCCAACCACCATTCCTTCCACAAGAAACGGCCAGCGCACAAACCAGTTTGTCGCACCGATGTATTTCATAATATGTATCTCTTTTCTCCTGGAAAAAACCGAAATTTTAATAGAGTTGGAAATAATAAATGCAGATATAACACCCAATATAACGATAATCCACAAACTGAAGTTTTTAATGTTTTCACTAATGGAGTAAATAATCCCCGCGGTTTCCTGAAAATCGGTTATATTGGCAACCCCTTGTATGGATTGAATTTGTTCTGCAACTGCTTCTGTGAGCGTCAGATCGGTTAAAGAAACTTTATAAGAATCTCGGTAAGGATTGTCGTTTTCCAAGCCTACCAGAATGGATTCTTCGCCTTTTGCCTCCAGCTTTGTTTTGACTTCCTCAAAAATCTGTTCTTTGGTACATTTTTCAATGGTTGCCACGCCTTGGATGTTTTGTATTTGCTGGCCAATCGCATCATACTGTTCTGGTGTTGAATCCTCATTGATAAAAACCTGCACCTGACAATCCCGTGCAATCTGTTCTGCCCAGCTGTTTACATTCATTGTCAATGCCAGAAAAACACCTAAAATGAACAAAGTTGCAAAGGTTGTGGTGACAGATGCAACAGACATCAGCCTGTTTCGGCTGACATTCTTCATGCCTTCTCTTAAAAAATAGCGTATTCTATTCGTTCTCATAGCCGTAAACACCCTTCTCCTCATCTCGGACCAGTTTGCCGTCCTCTAATGCAATGACTCTGCGCTGCATGGTATCTACAATATCTTTTGCATGCGTCGCAACGATAACCGTTGTACCGCGCTTATTGATATCATCCAACAGATTCATAATTTCCCAGGCATTATCCGGATCTAAATTACCGGTCGGCTCATCTGCAAGTAAAATAGGCGGGCGGTTGACAATTGCTCTGGCAATGGCAACCCTTTGCTTTTCGCCGCCCGAAAGCTTGTCGGGATAAGCTTTGGCACGGTTTGCCAGGCCAACCTGATTTAAAACTTCCGGAATTCTTTTTCTTCTCAGTTTACGTGGCGCGCCTACTACAATCATTGCAAATTCAATATTTTCATAAACGGTTTTATCGGGAAGCAGACGAAAATCCTGAAATACCACACCGATTGACCGGCGGAAATAGGGAATTTCACGCGGCAAAAGGGTCGAAATATTCTTGTCATTAACTATAAATTCTCCGCTGCTTGGGATTTCTTCTCTTAAAAACATTTTGATAAGGGTTGTTTTGCCTGCCCCTGACGCACCTACCAAAAAAACAAATTCTCCGTTCTGAATTAAAAAAGTCACATCATCCAGCGCCATATTGCCGTCGACATATACTTTGCCCACATTCTTAGCGATAACCATAAAACCACCCCTTTTATCTTCTCGTCACACTTAAATATTTATGAATCAGGATTGCTATTTTAAAAAGCATAGCGTCTTCAAATTTACGTACATCCAACCCGGTTTGCTTCTGTAATCTGTCCAGGCGGTAAACCAATGTATTTCTATGTATATAAAGCTCTCTTGCAGCCAGCGAAATATTCAAATCATAATCCAGAAATTTTTGAATGGTATACAGCGTTTCATTATCAATTTCATCCAGCACATCCTGACTGAGCACTTCATTCAAGAAATCTTTGCACTTGCGTATCGGTACAGAAGAAATCAGCCGGCTGATCCCTAAATTGTTATAGGCATAGATTTTGTTTTTATTTACAAAAATCTCACCGATTTCCAGAGCGCTCAGGGCAGATTTATAGGAATATACCAATTCTTCCAGCGCATTGACAACCGTTCCGATACCAATAGACGCAAATTCGAATGCATCTTCGGCGAGCACCTCTGAAATTTCTTTGGCAATACCGTATAACTTAGCGCCGGACGGCTCAGATTTACAGGTACGCACAAGAATCAATTCGCCCGACTTATTTTCGAACAAAAAGTCCTTAGACCCAACCGCCAGACTCTGAATCACCTGAATGGCTTCGGCTGTATGCTTGGGTGCTGTACGAATCACAAAAATAACACGGATGGCTTCATTTTCAATTTTAAGAATTCTGGCTCTGGTAGGAATATCCGCCGCATGTTCATTGATAATTTGCTTGATAAAATATTCACCGTCGTTATTTTCTGTATTCATTTTAAAAATTGCAAGAAGAGAAGCGCAAATAATCGAAGCAATCATTTCTGTCTGTGCATCATTGTCTTCGCACTTTTCGACAAACAAAGTCAGATCCGGAATTTGATCGGAAAGCTGATACGTCTTATATTGTTTAATATCTGTTTTAGAAAAACTTTGTCCTGTCAAAGCGGTATCCGTTGCCGCAGCAATGATTTTATTTTCATTAAAAACGCCCGCACGTATAGAAAGTTCTTGTTTAAGCGAATTAAAATAGCTCTGACACAAAGAAATCTGCACAGTAAATCTCCCCTCAATTTCTGGTCTAACCGTTAATATGATAACACAAAATTTTTAATTTTGCAAATGTTTTGTAACAAAAAGAGTGAATTTCAAGAAAAATTCACTCTTTTTTCACATTTTAAAAGGGCTACATCTTGTCCAGCTGTTTTTTCTGCTTTTTACGATTTACATAGGAGCGGTATTCCGTTGCAGTATATCCGGAATATTTTTTAAACAGTTTGCTAAAATACTTGCTTTTTTTATAGCCAACCATCTGACTGATTTCATAGGTTTTATGATTTGTCGTTTCCAAAAGTCTTTTCCCGTGCTCCATTCGCACCTTTATCAGATAATCAATGAAATTCTCGCCTGTTTCCTGTTTGAATAGTCTGGAAAAATACGCCGGACTGAGCTGTACAAAAGCGGCAACGTCGTCTAACCCAATTTCACGGTTGTAACAGTTATTTATATATTCTTTGGCGTTGCCAATCACCGTGCTTTCTTTTTCCGTTGAGAAAACATCCGTATCTTTATCAACCTCCTCAAACCGTTTGTTGACAGGAAGCATAGGATGTTCTTTGGCATAAGTATACAGCGCTCGTAAGCTATCGAATACCACCGGTTCGCGCACAACCACTTCCATAGACATAATATCAAGAAGCAGCCGTTCCACTTCCCGGCTTTCTGCAATAATTTTCTTTTTAAGATCTTTCCTTTTAGCAGAAACGGTAAGAAAGTACATTTCTTTGCCATCTCTGTAAACCGGAAGGATCAGATCTTGCTCATCAATCTTAATCAAAAAGTTGCTGACAGCTGTATATAAAGAATCTTTTCCGTATTTCCACTGCCCTGCCAGGTAATCAGAAAAATCCGAAATAATAAGCTTAGTGACAGCCAAACCACCCTCCGGTTCGAACGGAACAAGAGACCGAAAAGTTGCCGCGGCCTGTTCATAATCCGGGATGGCGCCCTGACACAGATTATAAAAGAAATATTCTCTGAGCAGCGGTATATCTTCCCGCTGTGAAAGCGCCGCATTATCTTTTTTCTCCAGAAATTGTTTCAAACCTACACATAGGTGTACAAGCTCCGCATTGTCCAGCGGCATAGCCAGATATCCCCAGGCATGTGCATCCATTGCCAGGTGCACATACTCATAGGTACGACGGCCGTATAGCACCACTTTGGTATTCCAGTTTTCTTCAAACGCCTGTCTTGCCAGCGACAATCCATCTACAATACTGCTCTTTGCGGGACATAAGATAACATGCGGCTTTTTCAAGATTGCTTCATTGACATCTTCTGTCGCACAAACAAGCGCAAAATCTTGTTTCCAAACGTCTTTTTTTATAAAATCCTCTGTAACCTGCCGGCTGGAAGATATTAAAATCATCTCATACATGTATCTTCACCCGACATCAAGGCTTTGCCGAATAGTTCGGCGCTTCTTTGGTAATGTAAATATCATGCGGATGACTTTCTTTGAGCGCTGCACCTGTAATCCGGACAAACTGCCCATTTTTTCTCAGATCCTCAATGGTTTTTGTTCCGCAGTAACCCATACCGGAACGCAAACCACCCAGGAGCTGGTAAACTGTATCTGCCAATGCGCCTTTAAACGGAACACGGCCTTCTACGCCTTCCGGCACCAGCTTTTTGGAATTTTGCTGGAAGTATCTGTCTTTGCTGCCGTTATTCATAGCAGCAATTGAACCCATTCCACGATATACCTTAAAGCTTCTGCCTTCATAAATTTCTGTTTCTCCGGGGCTTTCTTCGCAGCCTGCAAACAAAGAACCCATCATAATCGTATTGGCACCGGCTGCAATGGATTTTACCAAATCCCCTGAATATTTCACGCCGCCGTCAGCGATAATCGGAATATTATACTTAGCTGCTGCTTCTGCCGCATCCAAAATAGCCGTAATCTGCGGAACGCCGATCCCGGCAACCACACGCGTGGTACAGATCGAACCAGGTCCGATACCAACTTTAACCGCATCTGCACCGGCTTTAATCAAATCTTCTGTTCCGCTGTAAGTCGCAACATTACCCGCAATTACCTGTAAATCCGGATAAGCTTCTTTAATTTTTGTAACGCTTCTCATAATATTTTCTGAGTGCCCATGTGCGGAATCCAGCACAATAACGTCTACTTTTGCGTCTACCAGCGCGGCAACGCGGTCCATCATATCTGCCGTAACGCCGACGCCTGCGCCCGCAACCAATCTGCCAGCGCTGTCTCTGCAGGAATTTGGATATTTTACTGCTTTTTTAATATCTTTTATGGTAACCAGGCCTTTCAGATAGCCGTTTTCGTCTACAATGGGAAGTTTTTCCACCTTATGCTTGCTTAAAATTTTCTGTGCACCTTCTAAAGTTGTTCCAACGGGTGCGGTAATTAAATTGTCTTTTGTCATTACATCATTGATTTTTTGTGCATAATCCTCTACGAAGCGCAGATCACGATTGGTCAAAATCCCCACCAGTTTGCCGTCTGTGACAATCGGAACACCCGAAATGCGGAATCTGCCCATCAATTCATCTGCCTCTTTAAGGGTATTTTCCGGTGATAAGAAAAACGGATCGGTAATGACGCCGTTTTCACTTCTCTTCACACGATCCACTTCCATCGCCTGCTGTTCAATAGACATATTTTTATGAATAATACCGATTCCACCTTCGCGGGCAATTGCAATTGCCATCGGAGACTCTGTAACAGTATCCATAGCGGCAGTGATAAGCGGGATATTCAGTGTAATTTTATTTGTCAAGCGCGTAGACAAATCCACCTCATTGGGCAGAACTTCCGATCTTTGCGGCATTAACAAAACATCGTCAAACGTAAGCCCTTCTTTTAAGATTTTATTCTCAAACATTTTCTTTCTCCTTTCTTACGCCTTTTCATCGTCCTTGTGTATTTAGAATAGTATATCACAGTTTTAGACAAGTGTCAACGCGGTTTTTTGTTTTGTGGCAGCAAACCGCAAAAGAGCTTGCTTTTCTTTTTTTCTTCCTGTATAATGGAAATACAATAATTTGCTTCTAAAGGGGCGTGTACAATGCAAAATTCAAATTTAGACGACTTTCAGATGCAATATGAAATCTGTGATGGGCATGCACATATTTTCCCTGAAAAAATTGCAGAAAAAGCCGTTACGCAGATCGGAAGATTCTACGGACTTTCGATGTTTTCCGGGAACGGATCTGTGCAGGCTCTTTTAAAAAGCGGCAGCCGCATTGGCGTTACCCACTACCTCGTGTGCTCTACTGCGACAACCGCGCACCAAGTGGAAAGCATCAACCATTTTGTTGCGGAAGAATGCGAAAAACATTCGGAATTTGTAGGGTTTGGTACATTGCATCCGGATTATATGGATCCACAAACGCAAGTTAAATTCTGCATGCAAAACAATTTGCACGGCATAAAACTGCATCCGGACTTTCAGCAGTTTTATATAGACGACAAAAAAGCCTATCCGATCTATGAGGCGGCAGAGAACAAACTTCCTATCCTGTTTCATATGGGGGATAACCGATATGATTATTCCAGTCCGGCGCGCCTGAAAAAAATTTTGCATGACTTTCCGCGCCTTACAGCATTTGCCGCACATTTCGGCGGATACCAGCGATGGGACGAAGCTGTATGCAGCTTAGCGGGCATGCCGAACGTTTACTTCGACACCTCTTCCACCATGGCTTTCCTTCCAGCCGAAAAGGTAAAACAACTGATCCATGCCTTTGGTACCGATCGCTTGTTTTTCGGCTGCGACTTTCCCAT
The DNA here is from genome assembly GCA_944388555.1 of uncultured Clostridia bacterium. GTDB lineage: Bacteria > Bacillota > Clostridia > RGIG6154 > RGIG6154 > RGIG6154. Next base: position 10,676 of record CALXJH010000076.1, on the reverse strand, counting down.
GTGGCAGCATTTGGAAGAGCTAAAACGATTTATGGCGCTTAAACTTACTGAAAAAGAGAACCGGCAGATACTCTCCCTTAACTTTAAACAATTTTTCCATCTGCTGTAATCCATTGCTAAAAAAACCACAAACACCTGTGCAGGTAACCTGCACAGGTGTTTTATTACGTTATTTTCTATGTATTGCCTAAAACACACGTCTATTTTTATAAAAACAATCTTGTGATAACAATTCCCAGTATGAACACAGCCGCCAGCGTATATATGGCAGACAGGATTTTTTTCTTATTACTGTAGGCCTCATATCCATTCATAAAAAACAAGACTGCCAAAATCACAAATACCAGCGGAAGTGCAACATCATAAGCAATCCACTTTAAAAGTGCGGCAAATGCCAAAACAATCCCGATTCCGGCGAAAGCAAGCTTTACATATTTCATATACATTCCTCTTTTCCTATTATTGTTCACTTTTACCCAATCCAGGCATCCAGTAAAAGCATCACACAAAACCCAATAATCACTGCAAACGTCGCACTTTTTTCATAGCCATGCGCATGTGTTTCGGGAATCATTTCATCACTAATCACATACAGCATCGTTCCGCCGGCAAAAGCCAGAGCAAACGGCAGAACTGCATTAGAAACAGCAACAAACAAATAGCCCAGCAGCGTGCCAATAATTTCAATGGCGCCGGTAGAAAACGCAATGAGCAGTGTGCGTCTGCGCGAAACACCTGCCGCAAGCATGGGCGCGATAATAACCATGCCTTCCGGAATATTTTGCAGTGCAATGCCGCCTGCCACCGTAAGCGCATGTTCTACATGCCCTGTTCCAAAGCTGACGCCTGCCGCTATGCCTTCCGGCAAGTTATGAATGGCAACCGCAAACACAAACAGCAAAACTTTGTTTACCTGCGGATCTTCAGCCTTGTTATGTTCTGAAGCGCCTGCTATATTATGCAGGTGCGGCACAAAGCGATCCATTGCACTTAGGCACAGCGCTCCAACAAAAACGCCTATAACCGCGATAATTACAGACGTGATTTTCCCATCCTGCACAACCGGGAGAATAAGACCGAAGATGGCTGCAGCAAGCATGATACCTGCCGCAAACCCTAAAATCGCATCATTGTAGCGGTGGGGTATTTGTTTTATGAAAAGGCCAAGCAATGCGCCTATCATGGTTGCACCGCCTACTCCTAATGCTGTTATCCATACCAATTGCATACGGTTCACCTCATATATTTAGTATATACTAATTCCGCCTGCTTGTCAATTGTCTGTGCCGGTGTTTTTCATCCTTTTGCCCGATACACAAAAAAGCATCTGCCAAACAGGCAGATGCTTTCAAATGTATAATATCGTTTAGAGTACCGCACACAAAACGGTGCATATAAAGCATACGCTATTTTAAGTGCGCATTTAAATAGCGCACCGCAGACTGCAGCGCCAAGATACAATCCTCTCCGCCTTCATATTCTACGTCTATATATCCGTTAAATCCGGCTTGACGTAAGATATCCAGGCATTGCTGCGTCTTACCGCACCCCTGTCCTACAATAGTTCCTGTCAGTCTGTTGCATGCCCGCGTCCGAAAACTGCCTGGCTTGATTTCCTTGTCATAAAAATCTGTAACCATGAAATCCTTCGCATGTACTAAAAAAGCCAGATTGGCAAGCCTTGCCACTGCAAGTTCGGGTGGTATATCTGCGCAAAGAAAGTTGCCGATATCCACTAACAGTCCGAAATTGGGGTGTGCAACCGCCTCGACCAGCCGTTCCAGCCGTTCCGGCTCCTGACAAATCAAACCATGATTTTCTGTCATCGTGCGTATTCCCAGCGCCGCGGCATATTCTGTAATTTCGCGTGCAGCGGCGGCAATTACCGGCAGTGCTTCGTCAAATGAGCGAAAATCTTTGTAATCCCACATGACATCATGCCTGAAATTCGGCGCACCAAGTGCTTGGGCAACCAACAACTGCCGCTTCATTCTCTCGATTTCTTCCGCTCGCTTTTTTTCATCTGCTATAGCAAGGTTTGCACCTACAACATAAGCGGAAATTTCCATATCCTCTTCTTTTGCCTTCTCAGATATTTGCCGGGCATACTCTTCCTGAGAAGTCTGTGCAGGCGGCTCCAGTTCTGTAAACTCGATTGCCGCATATCCGATCTCTTTCGCTTTTCCTACCGTTTGTATCTGTGACATTTTTCCGACGCGTATATATTGTGAAAAAGAATATGAACTAACTCCGATTTTCATGACATTTTCCTTCTTCCCGCAGAATACACTTTAAACCCTGTTGTTTACTTTTCGTTCTTAATCAGGACTTCACGCTTGGTTTCGGCGGATTGATATACCGCTTCCAAAATCTGCATGATTGCAACTCCGTCTTCCGGCATGTTCCGGCAATTTGGATTATTGTCTAAGGCATGTGTTACAAAATGGTGAATTTCATTTTGAAACATTTCGGTAAATAAATCATTGCCAAGATGTACAATGGGTGTAACATCTGCCAAATAGTTTTCCATCTTTGTAAATATCTTTAAGTCGGGATAAATACGCATGCCGCCTTTGGTGCCGTACAATTCTAATGAAAGTACATCTTTTTCAATGTTCTGGCTGAAGCTGGTTTCTACATGCAGGATTTGCCCGCCGTCAAAGCGAATAAACGCCGTTGCCATATCCTCGACATCACTTTGCGTACTAAAGTCCTCGGAGCGATACCAATTGTAATTTTTGACATCTGCATCAATTCCAATGCCATAAAACGTCGCCCCTGAAACAGCAACCGGCTGGGGTTTACCCATCAGATAACGCGCAAGGTCAATCATATGTACCCCTAAATCAATCAGCGGTCCGCCGCCCGAACGGTTTTTATCGGCAAACCATCCGCCCGGGTTCCCCCTTCTGCGGATACAGGAAGTTTTTGCATAATAAATATCTCCCAGCATTCCGCTGTCGATAAAATCTTTTGCGGTGTCTGCATCTTTTCCGAAACGACGTACAAATCCGAACATCAGCAGTTTTCCCGTTTGCTCTGCCGTTCTCTTCATTTCATAAACCTGCTCGACAGAAAAAGCCGGCGGCTTTTCACATAATACATGCTTTCCTGCCTTCAATGCGGCGATGGTAATTTCCGCATGACAGTTGTTCCATACACAAACGCTGACTGCGTCAATTTCCTCCATTTTAAGCAATTCTTTATAATCTGTAAAACAAGCAACCTTCAAATTATACATATCCGCCTTTTCCTGTGCTCTGCCGGGCTTAATATCACACAAGGCGACAATTTCTGCATTTTCATCATTCAAATAACTCTTTATATGTGTTTTTGCAATTTTTCCGGTTCCGATTATACCTACTTTTAATTTTCGCATAATTTTACCTCCCTATACATTTCATCAGATACTGCACCGCCGTCTGAATATCTGCTTCAGGGGTTTGACCGCATTCTCTTTCCACCGTAAGAAAGCCTTTGTAGCCGATATCATCCAGTGCCGCCAGATACTGCGGGAAAGGTACGTTGCCTTCCCCAAGCGGAACTTCCTTAAAATATCCGCCCTCTTTATACGCGTCCGGAATGGGATGCACCACTTTATAGATATACTCCGGATTGGATTCTTTAAGTTTAATACCGTCTTTCGCGTGAGTATGTACAATATAGTCTTTTAATGTATATACCGCCTGTACAGGATCATCTCCCGTCACCATAACAAGATTTGCCGGATCTAAGTTAACCGCAACGCCATTAGAATGCAGCGCGTCTAAAAAGCTTTTTAACACCTGCGCGGTTTCCGGTCCTGTTTCCACAGCAAAATGTGCCTGCATGGTATCGGCAAACTCTGCCAGTTCGAAACAAGCCTCCTGCATAATTTTATAGCGTGGATGCGCTGTATCCTGCGGCACAACACCAATATGTGTTGTAACAATATCGCAGTCCAGTTTTTTTGCCAGTTCCATAATGCGTTTGGATTTTTCTATATTGTCTTTATTCATTTCTGCATTTCCAAACCCATGCCCTAAATCACCGCAAATCGCAGAAAAAACCAAGCCGTTGCTTTTCAGAATATCCTTTGTTTCACGTATTCTGCTTTCTGTCATTTGCTCCGGAGAAAATGCACCGGATGTGCAGTGCGTTTGCACGCCTTTCGCGCCCATTTTTGCCGCTTTTTCTACTGCTGTTTGAAAGTCTGTACGAAAAGAATCGGTCATAACGCCTATTGAAAATTCCATTTCTACTCCCCCCTAATTATAAAAATATATTGCGCTTCTTTTTACTTTATTGTATAATAGTCCTATGAAAAAAACAACAAACAATCTTGCGTAACACTATAATAATATTGCTCTTTTTAGGAGGTTGGATGATGAATCGTATTTCTTTTGAACCGCATTTGCTGGGTGCCGATCCGATTCCTTTTATTTTTCATACGGATACGGGATCCAGAAACAACTGGCATTTAAATGTTGAATTATTATATTGCCTCGAGGGCGCAACACAAGTGATATGTGCACACATGCCGTTTCCTTTTGAGGCAGGCGATCTTTTTGTTGTGAACGCAAACACACCGCATATAATTTTACCTGCCAAAGGTTTAAAATACCATTGTCTGATTGCGGATAGCACGTATTGCAGACAGAATGGAATTGATACAGATGCGCTCCGATTCAAAAACCGGATACAGGATGCGTATGCGGCAAAGCTTTACGAACAAATCTCGGAAGCGTTTTCCTGCAATCGGCGCTTTCAGGGGACCGAGATCAAAATTGCCGTGCTTTCGCTTTTGCTTTATCTTGCACGGCATTATACAGAAAACGAACTTAATGTGCAGAATGCATATGCCGCAAGCAATGAAGCGGTGCAGTTGAGCATCGGTTACATACAGGCGCATTTTACAGAGAAGCTGACCATAGACCAGCTGGCAAAAGAAGCCGGACTCAGCAAATACTATTTTGTGCGCAGGTTTAAAAAATTAACAGGAGATACTGTAATTGCTTTTATTCATAAACTCCGATGTGAAAATGCTAAGAAGCTGCTGCTTTCCGAATGCTTCACTGTGCAGGAAATCAGTGAAAAAACAGGATTCGAAGATGTGTCTTATTTTGGGAAAGTGTTTAAAAAATATGTCGGCTGTTCCCCGTCCGCATATATAAAAAAGTGTGCAGAAGCACACCTTTTATCTTAATATTTCCTAAAAACTATGTAGGCTATTGCCGCTTGTATTTGCGCTGTTTTAACTGACAGATTCCCTGCGTCATGGTACCCATCGGGCAAAAAGCGCACCAGCTTCTCGGCTTGTATAAAAACATGAAAATCAGACCAAGCAGTAGAGAAGTCAGCATTAGGCTATAAAATCCAAAGCTAAACTGCGCAACCCAATCCGGAACTATCCCCGGCGCATACGTCCAGCCGAACGGGATTTTAAAAGTCCAAAACAGCGAAATGACTTCCCGCAGATTATTTGTACCTGCAGCAACCAAGTATGTTTGAAATAGCATATTTCCAAACATGGCAAGAAAGAAAATCAAAAAGCCATACCGAAACCACCGAGAATACACCCATTTCGGTGTCGGTTTGTTGCGCGAGCAATGGCCGCGCGTGCCGAGCAGCTGAAACAGCTTTCCCCTGCCGCATAAATGGTTGCAGAAAAATTTGTTGCCGCCGATTCCTGCAAAAAGCAGCGGAAGAAGGAAATCAATCATACCAAGCCACGCAAAAAGGATATTGAAAAATCCAAGCGCAAAAAAGGCGATGGACCATATCCATAAATAATCATACCACTTCTTTCTCATGCTTTCCCGCTCCCTCCCTGTCGATCAGATTGATACAGTTTGCAGGGCAAACCGTTGCACACATACCGCATCCGACGCATTTGAAGCTGTCTACCACCGCGTAACAGCCCTGATGCACCTTTATCGCTTCGCGCGGACAGACTTTTGTGCAAGTGCCGCAGGCAACACAGTTTTTCTGGTCCGCCTGCGCGATTTTTTTTGATAAAATCGCCATATTTACCTCCTGTTTTTTCACGGAACCATCCGCCCCCACAAAGAAAGGTGTTCACAGCACCGTGCCTGTATTTCAGTTATATTGCATAAGTTTGTGTTTTATACATATTCTTTAAGAAAGCGGCTGACTGCGTCAGCCGCTTTCTTTTGTATTTTAGTAATTTTCCGCGTGAATTTCAAAATAGCTTTGCGGGTGCGCGCAGGTCGGGCAGATCTCAGGCGCTTTTGTGCCAACCACAATATGTCCGCAGTTACGGCATTCCCATATTTTTACTTCGCTTTTTGCAAAAACTTCTGCGTTCTGTACGTTTTTCAAAAGGGCGCGGTAGCGTTCTTCATGCTGCTTTTCAATAGCGGCAACCAAACGGAATTTCTGCGCAAGCTCCGGAAAGCCTTCTTCGTCCGCTGTTTTTGCAAATTCTGCATACATATCTGTCCACTCGTAATTCTCACCCTCTGCGGCAGCTGCAAGATTGGCTGCGGTATCTCCGATACCGTTTAACTCTTTGAACCACATTTTTGCATGCTCTTTTTCCTTGTCCGCTGTTTTTAGTAAAAGTGCGGAAATTTGTTCATACCCCTCTTTCTTTGCCACAGAAGCAAAATAGGTGTACTTGTTTCTCGCCTGTGATTCGCCGGCAAATGCCGCTTCCAGATTTTTTTGTGTTTGTGTTCCTTCGTATTTACTCATTTTTTATTCCTCCTTTTATATTTTATGCTTTTTTATCCATACCGCATGGATACGCATATTCTGCTGTTTTTTTACCTTGCGTAATGAGATTGTAAAAACGATATCCCCCTGCAAAATTATAGCAGTCGAAGCCGTTCTGAGAAAGGATACGGCAAGCAATATAACTGCGCAGACCGCTTTGACACATAACATAAACCGTTTTATCTTTCGGAATCTCATCCATTCTTTCGCGCAGCGCATCTACCGGAATATTTACAAACCCCTGTACATGCCCGCGCGCATACTCTTGCGGTGTTCTTGTGTCCAGCAAGAATACATCCGGCTGCTGCATCCGCTCGGAAAGCTGTTCATAATGTAATTGTTTCACTTTTCCCGTCAAGATATTTTCAATCATAAAGCCTGCCATATTCACCGGATCTTTCGCAGACGAATAGGGCGGCGCATACGCCAAATCTAATTCTGCGAGTTCGTCTGCCTTAAGCCCGGCACGGATTGCGGTTGCGAGAACGTCTATCCTCTTGTCAACGCCTTCGTATCCCACGATTTGTGCACCTAATAATTTGCCGTTTGTTTTATCAAAAACAACCTTCATCGTCATAACCTTTCCGCCCGGATAATAGGAAGCGTGTGATGCTGGAGAGAGAATCACCGAATCACAGTCTATCCCGTTTGCGGCGGCAAATGTCTGATTGATGCCGGTAGCCGCCGCCGTCATATCAAACAGTTTAATGATCGAAGACCCCTGTGCACCTTTAAATTCGCTATGTCCGCCGCATATATTGTCTGCGGCAATACGTCCCTGCTTATTTGCCGGCCCGGCAAGCGCAATAACGGCTGGCTGCCCAGTGACAAAATGCGACAATTCTACCGCATCGCCCACCGCATAAATATCCGGAAGCGAAGTTTCCATACGGCTATTGACTTTAATACTTCCTTTGTTCCCAAGAGCAATGCCGGCTTTTTTTGCAATTTCCGTATCCGGCGTCACACCGATGGACAAAACAACCATATCTGCTGCAATTTCTTTGCCGTCTGCTGTTTGGACGGCTAAAACATCCGACTGCGGTACAAGCGCAGAAACAGCGGTATTTAAATATAGCTTTACGCCATGCTTTTGCATAAGCGTATGGATTTGCGAAGCCATATCAGTATCGAGCGGCGCAAGCAAATGATCTGCATATTCAACAATGCTTACCTTCAATCCGGCTTCTGTTAAATTTTCCGCCATTTCCAGTCCAATAAATCCGCCGCCGATTACAACAGCCGTCTGTGGCTTCTGCTCCCGGATAAACTGATGTATGTTCAATGTATCCTCAACTGTCCGAAGCACAAAAACACGCTTATCATTCAATCCCGGCATATTCGGACGCGTTGGTTTTGCGCCGGGGGATAAAATCAGTTTATCATACGTTTCCTGATAAACTTCTCCCGTATCCAGCTTTTTTACTGTAACCAATTTTTCAGCGGCATGGATTTCGGTGACCTCGTTTTTTACCCGCACATCCACCCGAAACCGCTGCCAGAAGCTTTCCGGCGTCTGCAGTGTCAGCGCCTCTTCCTCTGTAATGGCGCCTCCTATATAATACGGCAAGCCGCAGTTTGCATAAGAAACAAACCCCGAGCGTTCCAGCATAATAATCTGTGCGTTTTCATCTAAACGCCGCAGTCTGGCAGCTGCCGAAGCGCCGCCGGCTACCCCGCCTACAATCACCACTTTCATTTTTTCAACCTCTTTCTGTTTTGCCTGTATATTGTTGTATACCCCCAATATCTTCCACCTGTGTATATCCCAGGCGGTTAAGCATTGCTGCAGCCCGCCGGCTTCTTGCACCGCTTTGGCAATGCACGAATATCGGTGTTTTTGTATCCGGCACAGCTGTTTCAATTGTTTCCAAACGATCAAGCGGAATATTTAAACTTCCGGGGATATGTGCATATTTATACTCCTCTTCCGTCCGTACATCCAGCAAAACGGCATGCGGCGTATTCTTGTATTTTTCCACGCCGGCTTGTATATCTGCTGTTTTAAACAGATCTAAAATCCGCATATATCCACCGTCCTTATGAAAGCATTTGCTGCAGCTGCTGTTTTGTCTGATATCCGACCGTCATTTTTGCAACCTGCCCGCCTTTAAAGAGCATCAGCGTCGGTATGCTTGCCACTCTGAACTGCATAGCAAGCTCCGGTTCTTCATCCACATTGATTTTGCCTACCTTTATACTGCCTGCATTTTCTTCGGCTATTTCTTCCAAAACAGGTGCGATCATACGGCATGGTCCGCACCAGGTTGCCCAGAAATCCACTAATACGGGAATGTTGGATTCCAATACTTCTCTTTCAAAATTTTCTTTTGTAATTTTAACTTCAGCCATGTTAATTCCTCCTTCAATGGTTTAATCTTTTGATTTGTAGTAAAGCATACAATGACAATATCCCTCAAACGCAGGGTCTTGAATCTGCTCCCGGAATTCTTTGCACATACATTTTGTATCGGGGCTTCTCTCCATAACGCAGGGACAATATCCACCGGTCTGCTTTAATCCTTCTTTTACGGTTTTTACCACTTCTTGATCTGGATTTAATGTAATCGCCATTTTACGCACCTCCTATTAACCTTTCTATATAGCTGCGCAGGCTGGAAGCTTGCATACTTCCGATGTACGCGTCTACAACCTCCGCCTTTTCATTCATAAACACCGTCATAGGTATACTGCTGACTCCGTAAACATATGCGGCAATGTATTCGGTGTCAAAATACACCGGGAAAGTATAGCCCGCATCCTCCAAAAACGCCTTGACGCCGTCTACCGTTTCTCGGCTGCCATCCGTCATATTCACCATCATAAATGTCACATCGTCTTTATACGTGTTATACATCTCTTCAAAGGCGGGCAATTCTGATTTGCAAGGTCCACACCAGGTCGCCCAAAAGTTCACAACGATCGGTTTGCCGATATGATCGGTCAAGTGCACCGGGTTACCGTCCATATCCATCACAACAAAATCATACACCGCAGGCTCAGACGTCTTGCTTTCACTCTGCTTTTCTGCCGGCGCATCTTCTTTTGTCTCAGGCGTATCCGGCGTATAACGTTCGGATAAATAACGGTATCCGTAAACAGCGGCTGTCAACAGCGCTGCAAATGCCAGAACCAGGAAAATATATTTTAAAGTTTGTTTCATCTCCTCACCTCACATAAAAATTGAAAGTGCGCTGTTCATCAAGCCGAACATCATCAAAAGTCCAATTCCAATCAAAAAGATTCCGCATACCAAATTGACAATTTTATAGTGCTTTTTAATGTACGAAAACGCGGTGTGCAGTTTATCGATCAGCATTGCAGAGATCAGGAAAGGAACGCCTAAGCCGAGAGAATAGCTCAGCAGAAGCAGGGTTCCTTCTATTGCGCCGCCGGTTGATGAAGCAATCATGATCGCAGAACCGAGGAATGCGCCGACACAGGGCGTCAGGCTCACGGAATACACTACGCCAAATACAAACGCTGAAAAAATGCCTGTGATTTCAAAATGGTTTTTCGTTCCCTTAAAAAACGGCAAACGGATTATTTCAAGATAACTGAGCCCAAACAAAATGACAGCTGCACCGCAAACAATGTGTACCACCGTCTGATATCTTGTCAAAAATGTGCCAAGTGTTCCGGCAAACAATCCAAGCAGCGTAAACAAAACCGTAAAACCTAAAACAAACGCAGCTGCGCGGAAAAATGTTTGCTGCTTTTTATCTGCCCCCGCCGCAAAATAGGAAATATAGAGCGGAAGCATAGGAAGCATGCAGGGAGATATAAATGAAATAACACCTTCCAAAAAAGTGATCACATACTGCAATTTTTTTCCTCCTTGCTCTTCTTTGTCCTTATTATACCATGCGTGGCTCATAAAAAACGTGATTGAGTCGCATTTTTTAAAAAAACAGCCGGCTATTTTTTTAACGCAGCCGGCACCGCCTTTACGCAAGCTT
>CALXJH010000075.1 GCA_944388555.1 uncultured Clostridia bacterium | reverse complement strand
GCCTTGCCGCCGGACACTACTCTTGGCAATGTGGTATCTGTCATAAGTTTTTCTTTATGACAACCGCCCACAAGCAACTTTATTGCAGTACCGTCAATCCGGAGTACGGTGTGCCCTGTGCCTATGTTGCAAAAAACAAATTAAATATGCCCAAGCAAAAGAAGAAGGACGGCTTTGGTCACAACATTTGGCAGAAGAGATATAACTCCCTACGCAATGAAAAAAGCAAAACAAAGAACGGTCTGCCGTCTGCAAAATATGATATTGACGTATGCGATAAGGCAATTGAACTTTCCAAGCGACATTATGAAGATGCTCAGATCGACTTTGATTACGCACAAAATCAGTACGAGCAGGATATGATTTTAGTTAATTTGATTGCCGAGGCGAAAGCGGCTCTCGGTAAAAAATAACAGTATTTTATTCTTTGAAAGGAGGTGCGAGTGTGAACGCAGAATATATAAAAGCTGCAAATAAATTGCTTTGCGGTATCACGGACAAGCGGTTGCGTGAGCATGAAATATGGAACGACATTCTTTCTTCTGTTCGGTCGGGCAGACTTCAGCTTTGGGAAATCAACGATGAAATTCTGCGCATAAAGTATTTTTGCAAAGAAAAAATCGAACTCGCATCTACCTTTACCGAAACCGATAAAAGCGACGTGCAGTTCGATGACCTGAACGAGTATTTTATTGCCGACCTTGAGAGCCGTGACAAAGGATACTTTGAAGCGTTCATCAAGGCTTACGAGACTGCCCTTGAAAATTCTGCCAACCGTTTTGTTATGCATTACGGTCTGAGTGAGGACGATGCCGAGGACATCAAGCAAATCTTTTTGGAAACTCTGTGGACTTCTTTCCTCAGCTACGATGCGAATGATCCGATTCCGCTATTACAGTATGTAAAATTGGCGGTGCCGCCGAAACGGCTCGAATATATCCGCACCGTGAAAAATGCCTGCTCTGTTCCTTCCGAAAACGGCTATAATGAGCTACGGAAGGTTATGGGCATTTATAATAATAACCCTGAGCTTTCTGCAAATGAGCGTATCGCTTTCATCGTAAAAGAAACAGGCTTTGCCGAGGAGAAGGTCACCGAACTTGTTGCCATCGGCAAGGCTACCGAGTATCCCATCGGCATCGTACCGACAGAGGATGACGAAGAGGAAGAGCCGGGCGCGATCTCGGATGAGCTTATCGAAGATCCGTCGGTGTCCCTGTTCCAAGAGGCTTGGCGCAGTATCTGCCGTGGTTATTTCCGTACCGCTGCCGATAAGATTTTGCCTAAAGACAAACAAATATTATCGCTTTCCCTCGGCGTTTGTTTTGACTGTTTCGGCATTTTTAAGCCAATCTCCTATGCAGAAATTGCTTTGAAGCAAGGTGCGTCCGGCGAAAAAAGTATCGAAAAGAAACGCAAGACGGCAATCGAAAAGTTTGCCAAGGAGTTGTGTGTCTTGGGATTCTGTGACGGCGTTACCTTAAAGCAAACTAATATGACGCTTGTAAAAGAAAAAGGCGAGAAAAAGGTGCAGTCGGTAACCTACGCCTATACGCCTTACGGTGAAGGCGAAGCCGGGGAGATCATTCACACTCCCTCAGGCAAACACCGTTTCCAAATCATTCGCCTTGCGGAGAATGATGAGACCGGCGCTTACGCTGAATACGTGGCAAAAATCATCCGCTATATGAACGGCACATATCTGAAAGAAAAGTTTTACGCTATTCCCCTTGAGAAACTCGCTAAGGTAAATCATGAGAATGCAAGACCGAGATTGCCGTTTTATAAAAAGCCCCGTACAATCGAACAGAAATAGTTTTATCGACCCGTAGGCCGTTTCAGATAAAACAAACGGCTACAAAGGCAAATTAAAAAATTACCCACCGGATGTTGTGGCGAGGTTTCGTGAAGAACCGCCGCATCCAGTGGGTGTTTTTATGCTTATTTTAAGTCTGTATTTTCAGAATCCAAGCATACACAGACGTACCAGTAATATCCGTCATACATCACTCCAACTGCCATATAAGTGTACTTGGAGTTGCCTACATACGACCAGTGTCCTTTGCTGTTTCGGAAACCGTTGGCTATGGAGTGGGCTATCTCATCAGAAGTACCGCCCCAATTACCTTTGCCGATGGCTTCACGCACATTAGCGGTATAGTAATTTTCTTCGCCCTCGATTCCATACAGCGACCAGTCAACATATTCGCCATATTGCAATGCTACAGCGGCTGCTCGTTGATCGATGGTGTCATGAGCAAAATTCGTTTTAAGCTGTGTGCATCGGTAATTGTAGTATTCAGTCAGTCCGGGGATTACCGTTGCAGTGACATCACCTTGCTCGGTGCGGAACTGATTTATGTATTCTGCAACCTTCTGTGCTACTATATCAGCACTCGGCTTTGGCGGTATTATGATTTCTTCCGTAGGCGGATCTTCCGTTTCCACTATGGTGATGCATCCGTTATCCTTTGAATTTTCCGCCGCCGATGACCCTGTCGGTTTTTTGGTTGTCGTAGGCTTGGGTTCATCCTTTGGCTTTACCGTTGTTGTCGGCTCTGTGGCGGTCACAGTCTGCTCGTTTGCCTGATCCTTGCTCTCGGTCGGGATAGGCACTTTTTCTTCCTCTGTCGGCTCTACCGCCGTTATGGGCGGTGTTGTTTCGGTAGGTGTTTCTATTATTACCGTTTTCGATACCGTTGTAGACGGACTCTCCATAGGTGGCGGTGCGGTGTTATCACCGCAACCCACCATGCTCACGAGCACCCCACAGCAGAGAAGAAGGATTATGATTTTCTTCATATATCCTCGACCTCTTCCAATCCTTCCATCACTTCCACCATGATGCGCGTTGCAAGGATAAACCCTGCGGTAAACGCTTCCCGCCCAGTGACGCATGTCAGCTCACCCTGCCCGCCCCTGAACTTCTCAAAGGTTTCTTTTTGTTTCTCTGTCAGACCGGCATTGAGTTCATCCTCATTTTTGAATATCAGTTTGACGAGTTTATCGATCCTGGTTCCGCGCTTAATGTACCTCTCATGCGGACTGATGTTGCCATAGTATAAATCTTCAAGTGTTGTCATTTTTGCACCTCCCCATAAGAGAAGAGCGGCTCTACACCGACAATCGGTGCAAAGCCGCTCTTTTTGATAGTATTTTCTTTTCGTGCCATATCAGCACCTCCTTTGCAGTTCACAACAGTACCACAAAGGTTTTCAGAAGTCCAGAGATTATTCTATCTACATCTTCTAAAGTTTATCTTAATATCAGACTTATTTAATTCGTCAGTTGTAGGAACTAATGCTTGATTACTCAAAAACATAATTTCCGAATTTAATCCTGTATTTGCCACTCCATAAACTAAATCGAAATTATACCCCTGATATGCATTGTATATTGTTCTAATTTCTTCCACATCGTCATATGTAACAATCCAAGGACAGTTTAAATTTACAATTAAATCTCTTATTTGCTCATGATCCTTGTGTTCAAAGAAATTTTTATATAATTGCTTACCCTTATGATAGTAGGGTGGGTCAAAATAGATAAACGCATTTGCTATATATTTTTGTGCATAAACATTTATAAATGTGCGCACATCATAATTGTATAGGTGTATTTTATGTCTGTATTTTGCAATTTTCTTTATTCTCGTGATCAAATCATTTTTGTTGAACCTTGCATCAATAAGATAATTGCCTGTTTGATCATGACCGCCAATCGGTCCTGCGCTTAGTATCCCCGAACGATTTGTACGATTTAGATAAAAAGCTGCAAAGCCAAGTTCGATTGAGTATTTTTTGTTTTGTGTATTATAAATATCTTTCTGTCTTCTCCACTCAACATCGTTTATCGGCGTATCTTCTATCATTTTAATGAATTTTCGTGTGTTTGTAAGTATTGCCTTCCACATAGAATATATTGCTTTATCATAATCGTTTATTACTATTTCACTGACTGTTCCGTCAAATAGTAATTCAAGGGCCGTTCCGGCTCCACCGGCGAAAGGCTCGATATAAACAGGATTCTGTAGGTTTGCCTTCTTAATCACCAAGGATACAAAAGGAGCAAGTTTGCTTTTGCCACCAGGATACCTAAGTGGAGAATAATTTTTTAATTTTATTTGTTGCATATTTTGTTGAGCCATGTTATGCCTCCAAGTAATTATTTCCGCCAGATATCTGGTGGCAAAAGCCACTTACAAATTAGACCGAGTAATCTCTAAATGCCATAAAAGCATTCGGCAACCAGTCTGTCAAATCATACGGATTAAAATAAAGTTTTTGCGGATCCGAGTCATCTTTTTTCATAAGAGCTGGAATGACTTCCAAGCTTAACGTTTCGGGGATTCTTCTGCTGCCGTCTTCCTCAATTAATTTTAATAAAGGATAAAGCATCGCATCCTTCTCCGCCTTTGCATATTTAGAAGGATACTTTTTCAGTTCTGCATAATCAAGCAGCTGCAATCCAAGATTTCTATCAAAGAGATAATGATTCCTTTGATTATAATAATTATCAAGACAATTCTTACATGATCTTGAACATTCGCAGTTGCTTAAAATATCTCGGGTCCTAATTAGAACTTTATCTAAAATTGTGCCAATTAACGACGAATACCCCGCGCCGCTTGTTAAATTGTCATAGAAGAACATTTCAATATGGGAATTCCCATCTCTTTTAATGCGTGGTCTCCATCCGCCACTAATTTCATTATAATCGATATCAAGTTCTAATGAAATAGCTTTTTTCATTGCTTCGTGCAATGTTGTTACAGCAGCCCTTAAAATTGCTTTTTCCTCAGAGTTGCTTATACCGACCAGTATGTTTGAATCATACTCTATATCCAACATAAACATATCAGTCATAAACTCGTATCCGAGAAAAATATTTGACTCGACAGTACCGTCGTGTCTACATAATGCTCGATGATCATGATACGGTTGCGAGAATTTGTAATTACCAGTATCAGTTTCTTCCGCAACATCGGCGCCACCGCATTTTTTGCAGACATTAAATCCATTTTTTCGTTTTCCCATATTTACCGTAAGTACTTTTTTGTCAGAAAGCTCTATATATTTAATATTGCTTTCACCATAACTCTGCATGGTGTCTGCTGCACTTGGTACATATGAATAATACGGCGCCTCGGTATAGGTAAACTCTTCACTTTCATCTTCATGACGTACTTCTTCACCTTTAACCGGAGCAAATCCCCATGGTTTTAACATCTTGCGACGATCTACGGGTGCACCACAATAGGGACAAGCGCCATCCTGGGCATCCTCTGCTTTATTCCCAAACCAATTGCATTCCGTACACACAAAAACATCACTGTAATAATCCGGGCTTTTGAAATAATATTCAGCCTGATTAGCTTCAAAGCCTTTCGGTCGTGGATTTGCATAAATACCACCGCTTCGATAAATCTTTTTATCAATGGTAACAAATCTTCCGGGAGCATATTCGCTCAAAGCAACAGCAATATCGCGTTCAGGTGCATATTTTATTTCCCGAGGCGCAAGTCTGCCTTTTTCTAATTCCTCTTCGACAAAAAAACGAACCACATTTTTAGGGAAAGAATATGATGGGATAAAGCCTTCGCTATAAAACACATCAAAAGCATCTGTTTCTTTATCATTTGCGATATATTGTGCTCGCTTTCCTTCAGCAAGAACCATTAATTTAATTTTTTCAAAACTTTCAATAGTTCCGTCTGTGTCAAAAGGTAAAGATCTTGCATACTCGATAAACGCTGCACCAAATTCCTCACAGAAAGTTATGATGCCAACATCCATAATGCTATCAAAACGTTCCTTCATTCCTGGTGATGACATAAAACCATTGATAACCAACATGTTTGTATGCCGTTGCAAAATCTTCGGATTATCCCTATCTATCCAAGGTTTTCTTGGCGCGCCGGATATCATTTCATCGGGATGCGCAAAGTAGTGGCTATCATGAACGCCGCCAGAAGCATACGTAACAATTGTTGATATTCCTGCATTCTTTCGTCCAGCTCGTCCGGCTCGCTGCTGATAATTCTCACGCATTGGTGGAATATTTCTCAGTCCGACCGCTGTCAAAGATCCAATATCAATACCAACTTCCATAGTGGTTGTACAACTTAAAACATCGATGGAATTCTCACCATGCTCCCCAGCATTAATATCCTGAAAGCGCATTTCATATTTTTCTGTTCGACTCCAAGTCTCACTTTTGACACCTTTGTGGGAAAGTTGTGCAGTATGTTCCTCCGTGTCAATAGTATGAATTCCATCAATTTTCTCAAGAGCATTAAGAACCGGTATACGCCAAAAGTCAAAACGCTCTAAGTCGGTATCACATATTTCTGTGAGTTTTTGTTCTTCAAAGCACGCTCCACAATAATCACCAAGCTTAAATGGAGACAACTTCCCACACTTTGTGCATCTGTACCACGGAAATTGTTTATCTGTCAATTCAATTTTTACTGCAGAAAGTTTAATGTAATATCTATTATTTGAAGCAGAACCAAAGAAAACATCTCGAATCTTTGTAATCAAAGCATCCATATTTGATTCTGAAATACTAAGATATTGTGGAAGAAGTTTGATCAATTTTGAATCTAATGCACGTGAGAAGTCAAAAGAAAGACCGAAGTCTTGGGCCTTGCTACGTCCCGGTAAATCTCTGCGTATATCATCTGGAATTGATTCGCCAAGCGCCGCGCTATCGTCCATAACATCCCAGAATAGCAACACTAATGCTTTATATAAATCATTGGAATTGACTTCTATTCCTTGATCTTCTAAATCAAAAACACAATCTTCTAACGACTCTGAAACAGGAGCAAGGAAGCCAATTCCTATGTCTTTGAAGGAACGAGGACTTTCAGTGAAAAATGTCAACAGTTGTTCGTAGTACTCGTCGGGCGGATTGGGATATTCTTGCGCCAGTGCAAAATAATCTATGGGTCTGCCCCTTCGAGCATACCGATTCTTTCTATCAAAAAAGGTTCGTTTATCATCTTTAAACCTGTCTCTACTTGAACCACTGAAAAATGTCAATTGATTTTGGATACATACATCCAAAAACGCTGGGTATAAATCGGCTAATGAATGTTCTTTTTCATCCACCTCAAGTAAGAGAGTAGAAAGCATGACAGCTTGGCGAAATGCATCTGCATCTGAAGATTTCGATAAATCTCGCGCAAGTTTTGCTGCATTTTGGCGCGAATCCGAGAACAACAGAACTTTTTTTCCTTGATTTATCATATCAGATCTTGCAGGTTGCAATTCAAACTGCGCTTTAGTTAGATTATAAAAAGGAATATTGCCCTTTGTAGAGAAGTCGCTCGGCTTCTTTAGTCTCATCGGCTTTCTGCATTTAGGACAAGTTGCAAAAGTATATGCCTGTTCGTTTGAATCAAATTTATCCGTATAGATAACCTTTAGCAAGTTAGGATCATCTTGCTCAGCTAAATACAATTTACCCGTAAAAGGATCAAGAGAACCAATTTTATCTTTGGGATTTTTCTTGTAGTCCTCAGGCATAATATACAAAAGCATCTCTTTAAGAGAATTCACATCACCGTTTAATCCTCGTTGAGAAAAAACATACCAATAAGGTTGTCCCTCATTAAGTTGAACATATACTTTTAGATACAACGCTCCGCACTTTACGTGATTTACTAATTCATATATACGTCCACCACACTCACAGTTTTCTTTGCGAAGAGAGATCACTTTGCCAAATCTTAATTTTTCTTCTTCTGAATATTTAGAACAAGAACAATTAGGATTTGAACAAGCATATATTCCTTGTAAACCGCGCAAAAACATGTGAAGCCTGACAGGGAAAAGAATATTGCCATCTTTGCATGCTAAAGAAACTATGGACAGTAACGAATCCAACGCTAATTCGGATTTATCATGCTCCCCGAAAATTTTAGTTTTTATTAGACTATATGATTTGGCACCTTCTCTGCAAAGCTTATTTAACTCAACAAACGCAGTATATCGAGGCAAATTATTATAAAGCCACTCTTGCGCTTCTTCACCTGAAATATCCATCGGTAAGTTTTCTGAATACACTAACTTCGCAAACTTTTTTATTTTGTCGGCTATTTCACCATCCTGAACCTGTTCAGGTCCAACTTCCGCCAATGCATCAACATTAAGAGGAATCTCTGATTCTTCAGGGATTTCCTCTCTTTCACCAAATAAAAACTCACAATCTGACGAAACTTTTCCTGTAAGTCCTGAATAAAAATCGTCAATTGCCTTTTGATCTTCAAGAGGCATGCTGGCAGTTGTTAGAATAAATTGAACTTTTTCAAGAGTAATACCCAATCGTATAAAAAGGCGCTCCAATAGAAGGGCAATTTCACCTCCGGAGGAACCTCTATACATATGAGCTTCATCCAAAACAATAAGCAACTTATTTTCTTTGGACTCATTTAGCCACTGCTTTGTGCTGTCCCAAATATATGATTCTCTTTGCCGCATTAGCATGTACTCTAACATTGAATAGTTAGTTACAAGTATATCAGGAGGACAAGCTTGCATCTCAAATCGAGTAATAAATTCTGCATCCAAGGATGATGGCGTATGAAGATTGTTTTCCAGATTGTTAATAAATTTCAGCATCCCATCTTCGCCATGTCTGGCGGGGTATTTATTAATCCTGTGCAAACCATCAATATTTAATTTTTGCTGTCTTTGCACCTCTTCCGAGGCGTTTTCATCTACCAAATAACTATCCTTAAAAGTTTTTGCCAATTCCTTGCTACTTGCCATTTTGGCATCACCGGCATATGGTGTTCTTCCGGTATACATTCCGAAGTGGGGAATTCTGTCTACTTTCGCATCATTCGTGAAATATTCAATATACTTGGATGATCCCATTATTCTTCTAAAACGTGCCAATTGATCAGAAACAAGTGCATTCATAGGATAGATAATCAATGTACGAACTGCATTTGATTTAAAGGACTCCGGTCTTGTCTTAGCTTCATCTATACATTTAGAAATAATTGGCCAAATAAAGCACTCTGTTTTACCAGAACCTGTTCCAGTTGATACAAAAAGATCTTTCCCAGAAATAAAAGACTGTAATGCCTTTACCTGATGCTCAAAAGGATCCTCAAATACACCAAGTTTTGCTTCTATTAATTTTATCAAAAAATCTTTTATATGAGCGGGTATTTCTTCCTCTGTGGAATTCTTAATTCCGCTCTTTAATTTCTTGTAAGACGCAGCTGTTTCTATATATGGTTCTTTTGCAATATTGGTAGCATCAGAACACATTTCACCAAGTAGATCCTCAGCATACAATAACAACGTTTCACTGTTAGCAAGATAATCTGACTTTATATAATTACTTAGACGACTTCTGATCGCATCATAATATTGTTGTACTCCATTATTAGCCATAATTAACCTCCTATAACTTCAATGCCAAGATTCGCTATCACTTCAGAAACAAATGGTAAAAAGCTGTTTTTAATTATAAACTCTGTTTTGTTGAAGGCGTACCGATCCGGCCAAGAAATAAGTAACAATAAATAATACTCTCTATTGGGAAGATGACCTTGAACAATAAGTTTGGAATATATATCATCTATTTTCTTACTTCGCATCTTTACAGGATTATCGTAAAATCTCTTAAGCGCAAAATACAATCTTCTGTATTCAAACGATGTTAATTTATCATCTATTACACTTTGATCTTCCAAACAATACAGAACACCTTCACCGTATGCCTGAATTAAATAAAATGGTCCTAAGAGACTCTTACGTCCCACAGTAAATTCTGTACAAATCCTGTTATTCCAAGACTGAGAAGGGGATGCCTGTGCAAGTGGATTGAAAAATTGCATATCATCAAGATCCACATCTCTATCCTCAAATACAACTATATCATATTTTGAATTTATATACTGCTCGGGTGTAAGGGAATCTCTTATCAAAAATTCGCGCCACGAAATAGAAGGGGTAGCCTCTGGATTGAACACACCCAACCCATTGATTTCGCCTTTCTGTAATGAATGGAGACATAATTTCGAGTTTCCTGTATCTACAACACGCCGAACATCACATAAATGATTGCGATTATCATCATCCGTGAACAAATAACCAACCTCTTGATATATGTGTCTGATTAATACAGATAACTGAGTATCATCGGAACGTAAAGATTCTTCCATTCCAGGAAACAGCTCTATGTACTTGCTTATTAAATTGTTTAATATAAGCGTTTGATTATGTTTTGTTGTGCCTGAAATGCCGTTTTGCGAACCAGCAGAAATACGCAAGCACCATTGTCCCAACCCGGAGAATAAAACTCGATATATAAAAGAATTTTCACTCTCTGATGAATATGGTGAAATCCCCATGTCAGCTGACATGGATTTTATCAATTCATTCATTTAAAAACCATTCTCCAATTAATTCATTATGGGGACATCTCCCCATATACTTCTGTAATGTTTCCGATAAACGCATGGGCTGTTTATTTCGAACATAAGTGCAATAAGGGAATATACAATACAAAAGTTC
Source organism: uncultured Clostridia bacterium (assembly GCA_944388555.1). Lineage (GTDB taxonomy): Bacteria > Bacillota > Clostridia > RGIG6154 > RGIG6154 > RGIG6154. The sequence continues at coordinate 3,863 of CALXJH010000075.1, read as the reverse complement.
AGCAGAAATATCATCATCATTTGAAACGCTGTGCAGTCTAACGCTTGTTGACAAATATTCAAGAGATAATTCCGCAAGAATTTTGTTTAGTACTTTTAAATGACGACCAGGTTTATTAGGGAATTCCATAGAATATATTTCTTCCGTTACTACAAGCGGATCCTCTTTTATTTCAACTTGTCCAACTAACTGATCAAAATGACTTACATTTACGTAACTACAATACTTTAAAAATTCCGAAGAAATATAGTCTAGTGTCCGATCGTATGGCATTGTCATAAAAATGATCCTATCACCATACATTCTTAAAACTGGGAGCAGCAAAGTTTCATTATAATTTCCGATAAAGTTATCCAACAGAACAACACGTTTGGACTCGGACAAAAAATCAAAAATGTCTTCCTCAGTTACATCTGGATTGTACCTCAATAAAGATACTTCTTGCGTCCCTATTAATGCATTTGCAACACACTTTGTAAGAGTCAATCCTGATTGTTCACTTGTTATTATGGGGATACCGCAAAACAAAATGTTAGCAAGATATTTATTCAACAATGCAATACCGGGAACAGAACCTCCTATTCCCAAGTCTTCAAAAATATAAGATAAGTTTTCTTGAAACTCTCCCATATCTTTTGGTCTAAACAAGGAATACTCTCGCGCACAGGAATTTAATTTTCTCTTTCTTTCATTTTCAATACGAAGAACTATATCGCTCTCTAATGCTTCTTTTTCTTTAGTAATTTCACTAATTTGCAACAAAAGCTGGTCTATTCGCTCATTTTGTTGCTTTCTTTGATTTTCTAACGTTATTACTTTCTCTTTATATCTTTGTAAATCTGATGAAAGTCCCTCTAATTCAACTTTGAGATTTCTTAAGGATTCTAATTCCTCTAAAGCTTGTTGAAGTTTAGTTTGAAGTTTTTTGTTTACAAGTCCTTCTTTTTTTGCTTCTGACTCCACGTCATGAATAGCCGCTTTAAGTTCTCGAACAATCTCGTTTAAATCCTCTATCTGTTGTTTAGTAGTCTTGTAGTCATAAACCAAATCAGAAATCAAAGAAATCTGTTCATCCTTATAATCCTTATCGGTCAATTTAAAATATGCAGTAACATTATCTGAAAAATAAGACTGAGATAATGTGTGAACAATGGCTGCCGTTTCACTTTTTCCTTCGTCAAGATAACCCTCATATGCAGTCTGTATTTGTGATAGCCACATTTCAATAGTTTTTTCAACAAACGACGAAATAAAATCACGATTTATATTGTTTGTCAAAAGTCTTGTGGCATCCTTTGGAGTTACAGCAGCAGGACGAAAACCCGGACGAATTTTAGAAAACTCTTTCGGATTCTTTTTAAAATATTTTATGACATCAACATGCGGTATTGAGGCACAAATAAATTGTGTCTCTTCCAATGATAGAAGTTCTAAATATTTCATAATCTGCCCTCCTCGATATACTTTTTTACTAAAGAATTAATCTTTCCTATTTTTTTACAACCATTTATGTATTTCACTATAAAATCAGGCTTCCCATCGATGCTAATGCTTTTATACGATTCAGAAACTTTATAATGCTTGATTATATCTATAAGAAGATCTTCTCCAGTTAGTTCGGTATCTCCAACTGCTTTTATTGTTCGTATCAAGCGCCCGTTTGAGTATTCACATATATAAGATTTTATAGGTAACACAACATCTTCACCATGTGTCAACATTCTTATTCCACTATCTGAAAAAAGATAGTATCTATTATCTTTTGGAACAATAAATTTCTCTGCAAATTGTTCATTAACATCGTTTTCTTTCAAAAACAAATTGGCATTTTGAACGCTTATCTCTATTTCAGCATTTTTTCGTAAAACCTTTATATGTTTATCAACTTTGATTTTTGTGATGTTTGCATCTATCACTTGAATACTTTCAGATCCTATATTGATATTTCCGCAAGGTTGAAGTCGGAAACTACTTGATAAAAACGCTTCTGCTGTCGGTATAAAGTTAATGCCATCAATCTCATATGAAGGTGGCCATAATAACGTAAGAGATTCGGGAGTATCAATCTTATAGCCCCATTGTTCAAAAATTGTCTCTATTTCAGTTGTTTTATTTACAATTGTAATTACAGAAGCCCAAACATGATTTCTCATGGATATAAAATCAAATTCCTGCTCAATTTTTACTCCTGGTAACTTTCTTAGCTTTAATTGTGCACCATTTCCACCCACAAGTGCGACAAAATAACGCACCCCTGTATATAATGCTTCGCTTCTAACCAGTTTTGCAGTAAATTCTTTTTCTTCACCCTGAATCTTAAAAAATGAAGGTGTGTTTTCTCGGAAAATTATATGCGGTCTTTTGTTGGGATTAAATGAATTAGATATAAAATAAACCGGAGAAAAAGTCTCAAGCATAACCATTTTTGCATAATTGGGCATAAAACTTGCTCCGTCTATCTTTTGGCTAAAAAATGGCTCTGCATCTTTGCGTGATCTTATTTCAAGACTGACATTCTCCTTTTCGTAATTTTCAATTTCGGATTCATTAAAACGCAACCCTATATAGAAACATTTTGTTGTGCTATTAAAATAATACTCCACCTTTTCTCTATCACGCTTTTGGCTTTCGGACTTGACTCTTATTAATCCATACTTGCCCAGATACTTTTCACAATCGACATCATTATTACCGCTACGATGCCTAAAATGAGCCACCATACTATTACTATATTTTGCTGCAATAAATACCTCTTCGCCACAGCAGGCGCACTCATATCTATATGGCTCATCCGCACTATTCTGCGCTGCCAGTTCAGATGAAACTACTTCTTGTAAAAAAGTATCGTAAGCATATAACATAATTTTACCAGTACGCAGTACTTAATCCTTTCGACTTTTATCATTTTGGCTTAAATGAATTCAAATTAAAATCCCGTCACAATGGTCAACCTCGTGTTGAATAATTTGCGCAGTCCAGCCAGTGAAGTTCTTTATGCGAGTTTGAAATTCAACAGTTTGCCATTGCACTTTGATAGTTCGATAGCGTTTACATTTGCGAGGTCCACCACGCAGAGAAAGACAACCTTCCTCAGTATCATACGGCTCTGATTTTTTGATAATCTCAGGATTAAACATGGTCATATATGTACCTTCGTTATCAAATACAATAATCCGCTTGCGCACACCAATCATATTTGCAGCCATACCAACGCAACCGTCTTTATTGGCAATTAGCGTATCTAACAAATCCTGTGCCACCTGCAAATCTTCTTTGGTTGCCGCCTCCGATTTCACCCCAAGAAAAATTGGATCGTGTACTACTTCTTTAACCATTATAAACCTCTACGATTTTCTTCAGTATTTCTTCATCTGCCGGGCAGAAATTGTAATTTGGTATCTCCGCAGGGAATATCCACTTCATGTCGTTATGTTCCAACTTTTGCGGAACGCCCTCGGCGATGGTTGCATTGAACAGCGTCAAATGTACCGTCAGGTCGGGATATTCGTGAACGACATCCATAAATACATCACTAACCGACAGCGTCACGGCGAGTTCTTACTGACACTCACGAATGAGCGCCTGTTCCTTCGTCTCGCCAGGTTCAACCTTGCCGCCAACAAACTCCCACAGCAACGCTCTTGCCTTATGTGCAGGACGCTGACAAATCATAAATCTATCGTTGTTCCATATTAATGCTGCGACTACTTCTACCATTTTACATCTCCATCAAACAGGTTCATTGGTCAGTGTAATCATGTTAGTGCACTTATTGACATCGCTAAAATAGTTTGTACACCCATAAAACACGTTTCCATTTTTAGGGTTCATTTTTACAATCATATAACCATCAGTACACTGGG
>CALXJH010000074.1 GCA_944388555.1 uncultured Clostridia bacterium | reverse complement strand
TATAATTAGAAGCACGGCAGCCCCCGCCGGTTTGAAACATAATAAGCGCTACCTTGTGCGGATCATATTTGCCGCTTTTTAATGCGTCTACAAACTGACCAATCACCAATACGGCCGGATAACAAGTATCGTTATGTACATATCGCAATCCTGTTTCTGCAATCTGCGGACCTTCTGTGCGCAAAAGCTCCGCCTTATACCCATATGTGCGCAATACACTGATAATAAGTTCAAAATGCATTGGCAGCATAGTGGGGACCAATATGGTATACTCTTTTTTCATTTCTTTGGTAAACGGAACATAATCATGTTTGCTCATCTTATCCCTCCAATGCACCCAACAAGCTGCGTAAACGAATTTTTACAGCACCTAAGTTGGTAATTTCATCTATTTTGATTTGTGTATAAAATTTATTGTTTTTTTCCAGAATGGAACGCACTTCGTCTGTTGTAATGGCATCAATTCCGCAGCCGAAAGACACCAATTGTACCAATTCTGTATCTGGATGTTTTGCCGCATACCGCGCCGCGCGATACAGTCTGGAATGATAGGTCCACTGATTCAATACCTTTGTTTTCCCTGGCTTTGCAAGATGGCAAATGCTGTCTTCACTCACAACAACAAAACCTAGTGTCCCGGCAAGCTTATCGATGCCATGCACGATTTCTGGATCTATATGATAAGGTCTCCCGGCCAGTATCATAACCCGTTTGTTATGCTGCTTAGCATAAGCGACGGCATCTTCTCCTGCTTTGCGCAAGGCACAGATATACGCATCATATGCACGAAATCCGTTTTTTACCGCTTCCCGTACTTCTTTTTGCGTGATGGTTTGGTCCAGCGCCTTCAATGCGGGGTATAAAGTTCTTATCAATTTTTTTTTGTTTTCAATACTTAAATATGGATATAAAAATGTGACTTTTTTGAGGCTATCCATATTCCCGTGTAAAAGTTCCGAGTAATAAGCCACGATTGGACAGTTATAATGATTATCACCCGATTTCTCATCCACATTATAAGTAAGGCACGGATAAAAAATGGTTTGTATTCCCGCCTCAACCAATTGTTCAATATGCCCGTGCATAATTTTTGCCGGATAACACGCCGTATCAGACGGAATGGAGAACTGCCCTTTCTCATACGTCTTACGCGTTGAAAGCCCTGAAAGCACCACTTCATAGCCTAAACTCTGAAAAATACTATGCCATAGCGGCGCCAGTTCATACATACCAAGCGCAAGCGGCAATCCGATTTTCCCTCTTTTGCCGGGAACTGCTTTGAGGCTTGTTAAAGCGTTTCGCTTCCACGCATATAAATTCGGAAGTTCAGCATTTTGTTTGTTGCCCACCATTTTCTGACACTGATTGCCCGAAATAAATTTTTCCCCATTGCTGAAAATATTGACCGTCAAGTGGCAATGGTTCGCGCAGCCTTTACAGATATCCATCTGGGATACATGTTCAAAATGCTTAAGCTGCTCTAACTCCAATAAAGAGGATTTAGAAAACCGCATCGCGTGCAGCGCTGCACCATACGCGCCCATAAGGCCCGCAATCGCCGGTCGGATTACGTTTGTGCCGATTTCCAGCTCAAATGCCCGTAAAATGGCGTCGTTTAAAAATGTTCCTCCCTGCACTACAATATGTTTTCCGAGTTCTTCGGGCGAATTTACACGTATCACTTTATAAACTGCATTTTTCACTACGCTGATCGACAACCCTGCAGAAATATCCTCCACTGTAGCGCCGTCTTTCTGCGATTGTTTAACTGAAGAGTTCATAAACACTGTGCAGCGCGACCCTAAATTCACAGGAGCTTTGCTTTTTAAGCCGAGCTTTGCAAATTCTTGCGTCTTATACCCCATAGAACGCGCAAACGTTTCAATAAATGAACCGCAGCCTGAAGAACAGGCTTCATTTAACATAATCGAATCAATCGCCCCGTTGCGTATTCTAAAACATTTCATATCTTGTCCGCCAATATCTAATATAAACTCGACGTTCGGCTGAAAATATTTTGCCGCCGTATAGTGGGCAATGGTTTCTACAATTCCTTCATCCGCATGGAACGCGTGCTGAATCAATTCCTCCCCATATCCAGTTACAGAACAGCCGCAAATCTCTATGGTGCTCCCACACAATTGCCGGAGTTTTATAAGTTGTTCCAAAACGAGCGGAACAGGATTGCCGTGGTTTGAACTGTAATATTGATACAAAATTTCCTTATTTTCGGTAATCAATACCAATTTTGTCGTTGTGCTGCCGCAGTCAATGCCAAGCCATGCGCGGCCAGCATAAGTTTGCATATCCGCCTCGCTCACCGATGCGTCTGCGTGCCGCTTACAAAATTCCTGATACGCCGCGTCATTTTCAAATAAAGGTGCAAGCCTGCCCCGGTCATAGGTTTCTTTGTTCTTGCTCTGCCGGAGTTGTTCCATAAACGTATCAAACGTAACCGGCACCGTATTTCTGCTATAAACAGCCGCTCCAAACGCAACGCCAAAACGCGCATATTCCGGACAAACCGCATTTTCTTCAGATAATTGAAGCGTCTTTTTAAATCTTTCGCGCAGACCTTTACAGTAATAAAGCGGCCCGCCCATAAACAAAACCTTTCCCGCTATTTTTCTGCCTTGTGCCAACCCGGTTATGGTCTGGTTGACAACCGCCTGATAAATAGACGCAGCTACATCTGCCTTATTCGCCCCCTGGTTTAAAAGCGGCTGAATATCAGTTTTGGCAAAAACACCGCATCGCGACGCGATGGGATAAATACGTTTGGCACATAAAGAAGCCGCATCCAGCTCATCTACTGTCATATTTAAAAGAATCGCCATTTGATCAATAAAAGCGCCTGTACCACCTGCGCAGCTTCCGTTCATTCGTTCATCAATGCTGCCGTCAAAAAAGATCACTTTCGCATCTTCGCCGCCAAGTTCTATAACAACATTTGTGTCAGGCTGCCACTTTTTAACTATTTCCCCGGTCGCATACACCTCTTGCACAAAAGGCAAATGCGCCGCTTGCGCCAGTCCCAGTCCGGCAGAGCCGGAGATTGCAACTGTAAATGGCGCCTCTTGCAACAAATTTTGCATTTCTTTTATCATTTGCATGGTTTTTTCACGCACTTGTGAAAAATGCCGTTCATATTTCTCATATAAAATCTGCTCATCCTGCACAAGTACCAATTTGGTTGTGGTAGAGCCAATATCAATGCCCAACGCGCGATTGCCGCTTGTTTGTATTCTTTTTTCTGTCATTTCCATATGTTTCACATCCTTTGCTTGCTGTCTGACGTATCAGTTTAAAATCCGCGCAATTTTTGCCATAATTCTAATAAACTGCTTTGCATCCTCATCTCCCATGGCACGCAAAAGATCTGCTATATGTGCAATGGTTTCTGCATGCTTTTCTTGTGCGATTTTTCTTCCGGTTTCGGTTACATACACCAATACCTTTCTTCTGTCTGCTATATCCGGTTTTCTTTCAACCATCCTCTTCTTCTCTAAATTATTTAATACTGCCGCTGTACGGGATGTGCCTACCGAAAACTTTTCAGTAAGTTCGCCTGCCGCAGCACCGTTATGATAAAAACTCAAATAACACAATACCGCCATTTCTCCCTGTGATATATCTGTTATTTCTTTAAATGTAGTAACTTTCAGCAGCATCTTCATATAAGGTAAGATTTCCTGTGCATATTTTTCGTATTCCATCGTTCGCCCTCTTTATCTCATACTATGAGTTATTATACAATAAATTACTTTTTCTGTCAATAGCTGCTTTTATTCGACTTATCGTATGCACAGAAACAAAGTAATCGCTATAATGTATACTATGCACAAATTCATCTGTTTTTTCGTCTAACCCAATGATTCTTACAGCATTTTATGAAACCATCTGCATAAAATGCACTTTTCTTTACAAAAACGCCTCCATATCACAGATACAGAGGCGTTTATCATTTAAAATATTTTTTATTTCCACTGTGCAGTCAAAACATGCTCACCGGTCATAAATACAACCGTATCTTCATGGATGGTTTGCCCGCTGTACAGCCATCCATCAAAAACTGCACCCTGCCGGACAGGCGTCGGAAGCGTTCCATACGGCTGTCCATACGTGACATACACTTCAGGGATTTCACTCTGTCCGTCCACCGTTCCGCCATTGAGGTCAAATTTTACGCAAATCTGCGCAGGTGCCCATTTTGCTGTAAGCTTCGTGCTTTCCTGCACAGTATCGACGGAAAAAACCCACTTTCTTTCTAAATCCTCTCCGGTATACCAGCCAAGAAACGTGTATCCAGGTTTTAAAGGTATATCGGGTTCTTCAACATACGTGCCATGTCTTAACTTCTGAGAAACAATTTCCGTTCCGCCATCCGTATCGAAAGAAACCGTATACCCGCCGTTAATCGCAAAATAAACAATCAGAACAAGCGCCAACAAAATGAGTACGGCAATCGCGCCGTCTAAAATTCGGATGGGCACGTCCTTACTTCCATAAATTCCCCTTCCAAACCATCTTTTTTTCTGCACGCCTGTTTGATTCAACTCTATTTTATTGTTATTTTCTTGTTCATTCATGTTCTTTCTCCTTATTTGCGAACCAAATATTTACGCATATCGATCGCGCAGGCAATCAATATGATTAAACCTTTTATGATATACTGCAAGTTGGCGTCAATCGATAAGAAGTTTAATGCAACAAAAATAATACGCAACAAGAATACGCCCACAACCACTCCGCCGATGGTTCCGGTACCGCCTACAAACGAAACGCCGCCGATAACGCAGGCTGCGATAGCGTCACATTCATAGTTCAAACCGGTTGCCGCTGAGTTCGAGCCAATTCTTGCGGATTCAATAAAGCCGGTTATTCCATACATGATACCCGCAAGTACGTGTACTAAGATGGTGGTTCTCACAACATTTACACCGGATACATTTGCCGCTTCCGGGTTAGAACCTACGGCAAACATATTTTTACCAAAAGTGGTTTTGTTCCAAACAAACCACATAAACGCAACAACAATTAAACCATACCAAACGTAGTTCGGAATTGCCACATCACCGATGGATAAAATGCTGCCTGTTACAAAGTTCTTAAAGGTAACATCCAATCCGGACAAAGGCTGACCATTATTGCCATTGAGCATAATGTACATCAGAAGCGCGCCATATACAATCAGCTGGGTTGCCAGTGTTACAATAAACGGATGCAGCTTAAATTTTGCAACGCAGAATCCGTTGACATATCCAACAATTGCGCCTACTAAAATAACCAGTAAAATAACGACTGGCACCGGAATAACCGGAAGGTTCGGGAACATTTTGGATGCATAGCTAACCGATTGCAGCAATGACGCTGAAATACAAGCGGTAAGTCCTACCACGCGGCCTGCTGAAAGGTCGGTACCGGTAAGCACAATACAGCCGGCAATACCGCAGGCAATTGGTAAGTTTGCAGCCGAAAGGCTGATGATGTTTACAATCGAATTTGTTCCTAAAAATTTATGATTTTGCGTATAGGTGTATATAATTGCAATAATAAGCAAAATATACAGCGCATTATTGATAAAAAATTCTTTCCAGAATGTTTTTTTGTCTCTGCTGTCTAGGGTTTTGTAGTTTTGATAACGATTTTTAAGATTTGTTATCACCGTATTCACAAAAACAACCTCCTTTATTTATCTTTCTTCTTTCATACCAAACAGATTAAACATATTTGGCAGCCAGCGTCATGATTTCCTCCTGCGTTGCAGTTTTTGCGTCTACTTCCCCCGCAAGCCTGCCGCCTGACATAACCAAAATGCGGTCGCATACACCCAAAAGCTCGGGCATTTCAGAAGAAACCATAATAACCACTTTATTTTTCTTTGCCAGATCAATAATGAGCTGGTAGATTTCATATTTAGCGCCAACGTCAATACCACGTGTCGGCTCATCCAGCAGCAGCACTTCCGGATTGGTCAAAAGCCATCTTCCCAAGATAACCTTTTGCTGGTTACCGCCCGACAAAGAACGAATTTTCGTGTTTTGCGTAGGCGTTTTTGTGTGCATCGCATCGATAGACCATTGCGTATCTTTGCGCATGGATTTTTCACTTAATATTCCAAAATGCTTGTGTTTTTTCAAGCTGGAAATGACTGTGTTTTCTTTGATGTTCAAAATACCGAAAATGCCGGTTGCGCGTCTTTCTTCGGTAAGAAGTGCAAATCCGTTTTTAATGGATTCCCGCGCGTTTCGATTCAGAACCCGTTTGCCGTCTAATTTAATTACGCCATCCCGGCGTGTGGCAATACCGAAAATATTTTCTAACGTTTCTGTTCTTCCGCTGCCATCTAACCCTGCCAAGCCTACAATTTCACCGCGGCGCACTTTGAAAGATACGTCTTTAAGCAAAGAATACTGTGCCGTTAAGCCTTCCACTTCCAAAGCAACTTCGCCCGGCTGATTGGTTTTTGGCGGGAATTGATTGGTTAATTCTCTGCCCACCATCAGGCGGATAATTTCTTCGGTTGTAAGTTCACTTGCCGGCTTTGTTGCAACCCACGTGCCGTCACGCATGATTGTAACTTCGTCTGCAATACGCAGAATTTCTGCCATCTTATGGGATATATAAATAATTCCGCACCCTGCATCCCGCAGCATATTGATAATCTTAAAAAGCTGTTCAACTTCTGTTTCTGTCAAAGAAGATGTAGGCTCGTCAAACACAATTACTTTGGAATGATAAGAAACCGCTTTTGCAATTTCTACCATCTGTCTTTGCGAAACAGGCATGGTACTCATAATACGCTTCGGATCAATGTGCATACCAAGATTTTCAAAGACTTGCATTGTATCTCTATACATCTTTTTCTCATTTACTACCATTTTTGCCTGCATGGGATATCTTCCAAGCCAAATGTTATCCATTACATTGCGTTTGAGTGCCTGATTGAGTTCCTGATGCACCATCGCCACGCCGTTTTCCAGCGCTTCTTTAGAATTTTTGAAATTTACTTCTTTTCCTTCTAAGAAAATCTTTCCGCCGTCTTTATTATACATACCAAACAGGCATTTCATCAGCGTAGATTTTCCTGCGCCGTTTTCTCCCATTAAAGCGTGCACTGTCCCTCTCTTTACTGTGAGAGAAACTTTGTTCAGGGCCTTAACACCAGGAAATTCTTTTGTAATATCTGTCATTTGCAATAATACGTCCTGATTCACTAATTCTCTCTCCTTTCCCTGATTAAAAAGAGCAGTTGTCTTTTTTCGGACGACTGCTCTTTTTCCTTACACCTGATTAAAAGTCAAGCAAAATAATCAGCCGTTTTCAGATTCCATATCATTCGCCTGTGTAAGTTGCATATGGGATATAAATTTTATTGCTAACGGTTTCAGAAATATTAAAGCTATCTGTATTTGCCATCAAATCGTTGCCGGATTTTGCGTTGTTAATCAAGTACGCAATACCATTTGCCATACCTTCCGCATCCTGCTTGATTGTGCCGGTCATTTTTCCGTCTGCAATAAGCTGCTGCGCTGCCGGTGTCGCATCTACACCAAATACTGGAATAGTCACGCCGCCTTTTCCGGTTCCTAAATTGTATCCTTTGTCATTCAGCGCAGAAATAACGCCTTCTGCCATACCGTCATTATTGCAAATAACCAACTCGATCATATTTCCGTTTTTCTCATTGTATTGAGAAAGGTTTGTATTCATATAGTTATTTGCTGCTGTCGCACTCCAGTTACCATCCTGGTCAACCTGGTACTTATCCGGATTGGTTGCATCAAAGTAAACCAATTCATTTTTGCCGGCTGCTTTCAATACAGCATTTGCATCTTCTACAGCAAACTGTGTACGATAAATGGCTTCTGCATTTCCTAACTGACCCATAAACATTGCATAAGAAATATTGCCATCACCATTTAAATCAATTGCTTCAAAATTATCTACAACGTATTGACCAATCATGTCACCCTGCATATGACCGGCTTCCGGCGCATCTGTTCCTACAAACGCGGTTTTGTCATAAGAACCTAAAACCTGGCCCTCTGTTTTATCATCTTCAACAGCTCTGTTAAAGAATACAACCGGAATATTTGCCGCTTTTGCTTTGTCTACAATGGCCTGAGAAGCGTCCGGCGCACCGGAAGTTACAATGTTTACAATCAGCATATCTGTACCGCGGCTGATCGCTGTATCAATCTGTTCGTTCTGTGTTGTTTGATTGCTGTTTCCGTCATAATTCTGGAATTCAATGCCTGCGTTGGTAAGCGCCGCATCCAACGCAGTACGTACGCTGGAAATATAAGTATCGCTATATGTGTAATAAAATACGGAAACGTGGTAAGCAGAATCGCCGCCTTGACCGCCGCATGCTGTAAGTCCGAGAACCAGCATCAAAGCAAGCGCTAATGCTAACATCTTTTTTGAATGTTTCATGGATAATTCCTCCCTAAATTATATTTTTCGGGGTTTTTCCCCTTCCTTCATGCTTATTATACTGGGTTTTGCTTATAAATAACATAGGATTTTTTATTAAAAATGTTCAATTTTTTACGCATCAGGGTATATTTTATCCATGTATAGGTATTCCATGTATATTATTGCAAAGGAAACAAAACTTGTTGTATTTCCGGGTCATACATATTTTCTCGTGTTACTAATGTAGCACCTGTATAAATTGTATCTTCTGGAATATTGTGGCCTAAAATGAGACGGGAGGCTGTTTCTACGCTCAGGTATCCCATTGCATAAGGCTTTTGCACCACAAGCGCATCCACTTCTCCTGTTTCCAACATGCCTAGTGTCACAGGATTGCTGTCAAATGCAACAACCCGCAATGTATCGTTTAACTTTAGTGTCCGCACTGCCCAGCCTACACCCAGGCTTGTCCATTCATTGAATGTAACCAGCACATTGATTTCAGGATGCTCCTGCAAAAGCTTGATTGTTCCGCTTTGCGCATTCTCTATCGAAGACACCACATTGATGGTGGTAACAGACTCAACCCTTGCATCTTTCTTTATGGCATCGCGAAACCCCTTTTCCCTACTTTGTCCATTTTCAGTATTTTTATCAAAATTCACAATACCAACATGCAGTTTGCTTTCTGTACATGCCAACGCTGCTTGCGCTGCCTTTTGCCCCGCTTCATAATCATCCGTTCCGATCCGGCAAAGAACAGCGTCGCTGTTTACATTGCTGTCTATTACAACAATTTTCACGCCCATAGCGGCAGCTTCATTGACAGCCGCTGCATTTTTATTAAAGTCAATCGCTGATAATACAATAACCTCTGCACCGCTTAGTGCTGCTTTTCGTATCAAATCGTTCTGGGTTTTATAATCTTCTTCTGTATCTGGTCCTTCAAAGATTACATCCAGGTTATATTCGCTCCCTGCAGCATTTGCCCCCGCCTGTACTGCTTTCCAGAAGTCCGAGTTAGTAGACTTTGTAATCACGGCAACAGAATGCTTGGCCGGCGTATGCATTCCGCTGCAGCCTGCCACAACAAAAACAAGCAACAAAAGCAAACATATTCCATATAGGATCCTTTGTTTTCTTCGCATTATTCACCCTCCACCTTTGGCATTCTGATGGTAACTCGCGTACCTTCGTCCAATGCACTGTCAATCGTAAGCCCGTATTTGTCACCGAAATAAATCTTTATGCGGTCATTAACATTCTTAATTCCAATGCCCGCCTTGTCGCCCGGTTCTTTTTTTAGTATTGCTGTACATTGTTCTGCTGTCATTCCAACGCCGTTATCTTCAACCGTAAAAACAATATCTTCCCCATCTTCAAAGATACGAACCACAATTTCCCCTTCGTCTACCATCCGGTTAAGTCCATGATATATTGCGTTTTCTATAATAGGCTGCAGTGTAATCTTGTTACACAGATACGACAAACAAGAGCTCTGCACGTCAAACCGGTAAGTAAACTGATTTTTATACCGAAAATTTTCTATCATCAGGTAGCTTTTTGCATGTTCCACTTCCTTCTGAATGGGAATCAGTTCATGCCCCTTGCTAATACTGATACGGAAAAGTTTTGCAAGGGCGTTCACCATCTGCGCGGCATCTTTATTCCGTTCTTCTTCGCACAGCCAGCTGATTGCATCTAACGTGTTATATAAAAAGTGCGGATTGATCTGCGCCTGCAAAGCCTTAAGTTCCGTTTTTCGCAAAGTGATTTCCTCATTGCGCACTTTCTCCATAAGCTCCTGGATACGTTTTACCATCTGCGCAAAAGACTCAGAAAGTGCCATAACTTCATTGCTGCCACGCGTTACCTTGTAAGAAAAATTTTCTGTATTTTTTTCAAATTCACGCATAGCGTTTATTAAAGAATTGATCGGCTTTGATATTGTTCGTGACAGCAACGTACCACATACAACAGCTGTTACGATCACAATAGCAAACAGCAAAAGCAATACGAATATCAAACTGCGTACATTGGCGGTAACAAGCTCTTCTGTATAACTGACGCCTACTATCTGCCAATGGCTGTTATTCAGTGGCAGCAAGTGATAAATTTTCTGTTCCTGTACAAAAGATCCTTTTTTGCCGGAAGAGATAAGCGCTGTGTTTTCCTGTTTAACACCCGAATACAGCAGCTGCTGCTGCGGGTGATATACAATATTTCCGGCATCATCTGTAATAAAACAATATCCGTGTTGACCTATACCTACATTATCTATATATTTAGCAACCCCGGAAAACTGTATATCAAGAACAACTGTAATCTCCTGGTTTTGTGCCGTTTTAATATTTTGTGCAATAGAAACAACCCATGGATATTCATTTTCAACCAAAGACTCCGTATGCGGTTTGGATATATGAATCTGTCCGTCACTGTACACATCCCACCCCAAATAAGATAAATCCTTCAGCGGGTTTTCTTTTCTTTTGCCCTTGGCAACAGAATCAAGCAAATTCCCTTCCCGGTCGTAACAGCCAACAACAACGACTGCCGGATTAAGCTCCATATAAGCAGCGATTTTGCTGCCATCTACAGGTAGTCCGTTTTTATATACATCTCGGAACAAACGCATAGTCGTTAACATTTCCTCGGTATAATTCGTAACGGCCGCCCCCGCCTGTGCCACTGCCTGCTCGGTATTGACAATCGCATTTTTTTCCATTTCCTTTTGATACAGTGTTACAAATACAAAAAAAATAACGATCGAAAACAGCAAAACTGCACTGGTAATTAAAAGCGTCGCCAAGCTGGAAAAAGAATATCTTTTTTTTAATTTCATGATATATTCCTCTATTTTTTATTTTCTTCAAACTGCTGACGCAGTGCATTCGGTGATATGCCGCTGTATTTTTTAAAACTGTAGCTAAAATAATGCTGATCATTATATCCGCATTTTTCGGCAATTTCCCGAATTTTCATGGTAGAACATGTTAAAAGCTCTTTCGCGGTTTCACAACGTTTCTGGGTAAGCAGAGCCATAAAAGTTTTTCCGGTTTGCTTTTTAATTAAAGCACTCAGATAATTAGGACTTACACTAATCGCTTCGCTTACATTGACCAAAGATAAATATGGATCTGCAAACTCTTTTTCAATCATGTCCAACGCGCGCTCGCAAAAAAGCACACTGCTTTTCTTCCTCTGCTTTGATATAATATCCTGCGCCTCAAAGCATAAACTGGCAATTCGTTGCTGCTTTTCTGCAATGCTTTGCTCTAACAACGCCGTATTCTCTACAAAAGGCGTATACTTTGTATGCAGAAATTCATTACCGGTTACCGCATATAAAATTCGGAACACAGTCGCCAATAACTGAATAAGCAAAAAATTTATTTTGCGGTTCTTTCCGCCCTCGGTTTCTAAATCTTCAAACATTTGCTCCAGATACTGCTGCATTTCCTCGTGACTTCCGCTTCGGATCAAGCTTTCAATATCATTTACAATGGTAAGCATATGCTCTGTATCAAAACTGCTCAGCTGCTCTTCGTCAGCAATATACCGCACGCTGCTTTGGGTTGTATCTGCGTAGTCCATGGCGCTGACCGCTTCTCTGTATGCTTCTCTGCATTCGCTTAATTTGCTCGTCATGCGGCTAATTCCTACCCCGCAATGCATATTCATGATTCTTTCCACATTCTGTGTGATTTCGCTGGCAAAAATGTGCAGATATTTATTAAGCTGCTTTTCGGTGCTGATTAAAAGTGAAACAATTTTGTTGCCCGCAAAAAAACTAACATGCTTTACATATTTTTTAAGTATAGCATCTATAGAGTGTACATGTTCTGCGGCAGTACATCGCTTACCATTTTCATCATAGATTGCCAACGTCAATACCGAAAAACAAGGATTTGCCTCTGTATTTTCTAACAGTCCGCAGGCGTATGCTTTTTCTAACAGCTGTTTCTCTTTTTCTTCTGCACTTTCTGCCGCGTAATCATCCAGTAAAAGCGGAACAACAAATTCGCGAACGCTGGTTTCTTCCGTATCTGTTGCCGCCGCAAATTCCTTGAACCACTTATCCATTTTATTTTTTATATTTAACAGTTCCTCTGTAAGTTCTTCAACAGAAATTGGTTTTAGCATATAGCTGATGATATTATATTGAATCGCTTGCTGCGCATAACTAAAATCATCATAGCCGCTCAAATAAGCGATGTTGGTTGCCGGGCAAATTTCTCTTACCTGCCTTGCCAATTCAATGCCAGAAACAAAAGGCATGCGTATATCTGTCAATAACAAGTCCGGTTTCAATTTTTCCACAAGTTCTAATGCTTCTGCGCCATTATCTGCTTCACCAATCACAGTAAAACCAATGGACGCCCAATCCACCCGCCGGATAATTGCTCGGCGTAATTCTTCCTCGTCATCGGCAACAATAATTGTATACATGAACAGCCCTCCTGTTTTGGTTGTCTTTATGCCTTTAGTTTAACATATATTTTTTTAATATACAACCATTTTATTCGCAAATTTACTTTTCCTTCTTTTGCATAACTGCAGCATAAAACATAAAATAAAAAGCAGTGCTTATTTGAGCACTGCTTTTCCTTATTAAATTTTTATTTTTAATTCAGTACACGCACGCGTACCACTCCATCGATTGTCTCAATGGCTTGTTTTAAAGTTTCGTTAGCTGCATCTATATCCAGCATGGTATATGCAAAGTCACCTTTATTTTTATTCATCATGTTCGCGATATTGATCCCTGCATCCGCTACAGCTGCCGTAATCTGGCTGATCATGTTGGGTACATTTTTGTGTAATACACATACGCGAACAGCGCTGCCACGCGGCATGATACAATTCGGATAGTTCACTGAATTTACAATATTACCGTTTTCCAAATAATCTTTCAGTTCGCTGCACGCCATAGCCGCGCAGTTATCCTCAGACTCAGGCGTAGACGCGCCTAAATGCGGAACCGTAATTAAATTCTTAACACCAAGCAGCTTTTCCTCTGCAAAATCCGTAATATATTTTGCAACTTTTCCGGCTTCTAATGCGGCTAACATTGCATCATTATCTACCAGCTCATTTCGCGAGAAATTCAAGATACGAACATGTTCTTTCATAGTTTCTATCTGTTCTTTCCCGATCATTTGTTTTGTTTCGGGCGTAAGCGGTAAATGCAAAGTAATATAGTCGCTCTGCTTATAAAGCTCATTGATGTCCTTAACATGAATGATTGCACTGGAGAGATTCCATGCCGCATCTACCGAAATATAAGGATCATATCCCAAAACGGTCATTCCAAGACTTTTCGCTGCATTCGCCACCATAACACCAATAGCACCAAGCCCAATAACGCCCAATGTTTTACCTCTGATTTCCGGTCCGGCAAAGGCACTTTTGCCTTTTTCAACTAATTTTGCAACCGCATCCCCTTCCGATTTGAGGGACTGCGTCCAATTGATTCCGCCTACAATATCTCTGGAAGAGATTA
The DNA here is from genome assembly GCA_944388555.1 of uncultured Clostridia bacterium. Lineage (GTDB taxonomy): Bacteria > Bacillota > Clostridia > RGIG6154 > RGIG6154 > RGIG6154. The sequence goes on along the minus strand of CALXJH010000074.1, from coordinate 10,418 downwards.
ACAGCGCTGCAATGGTCAGTTCTTTTACAGCATTTGCGTTTGCACCCGGTGTGTTAAATACCACTATCCCTTTTTCTCTGTATGCATCTACAGGAATATTGTTTGTGCCTGCACCAGCTCTTGCAACTGCCAAAAGGCTTTGCGGTACTTCCATGTCATGCATTGCAAAACTTCTAAGTACGATTCCGTCAGGATTTTGTTCCTGATCTGAAATCTGATACGCCTCGCCAAACTTTTGCAGTCCGACTTGCGCAATTTTATTCAATGTTAAAATTTTATACATGTGAAACATCTGCCTTTCTGCCGATTACCGGTTTTCTTCTTCAAATTTTTTCATGAAAGCTACCAAAGCCTTGACGCCTTCTTCCGGCATCGCGTTATAAATACTTGCGCGCATACCGCCAACCGTTCTATGTCCTTTCAAATTTACAAACCCAGCTGCAGCGGCTTCTTTGATGAATTTAGCATTCAGCTCCTCAGAATCTGTTACAAAAGGAACATTCATCAAGGATCGATCCTTTGGCACAACCGTACCATGGAACATTTTAGACTGATCAAGAAAATCATAAAGCACTTTTGCCTTTCTTTCATTGATTTCTTTCATCTTCTCTAATCCGCCCAGTTTTTTCAAGTGTTTAAACACTAAGCCGCAAACATAAATTGCATAGCACGGAGGCGTATTATACAGAGAATCATTCTTTGCATGAATGCTTAAATTGAACATGGTTGGGGTAATATCCATCGGCTCACCCAGCAAATCCTCCCGGATAACCACTATTGTAACACCTGCCGGACCTACATTTTTCTGTGCACCAAAATAAATCATGCCGTATTTAGTTACATCAATCGGCTCAGATAAAATACAAGAAGAAAGATCTGCAACAAGCGGTACATCTCCGGTATCCGGAAGCGTGGTATACCGCGTACCGTAAATGGTGTTATTGCCTGTTATATGTACATAATCTGCTTCCGGATCAAACATAGATTTATCCAGGTCCGGAATATAATTAAACACTTTATCCTCAGAAGAGGCCACCTTTCTTGCATTACCGTATTTCTGCGCTTCGCTGAACGCTTTTTTAGACCATTGTCCGGTAATCACATAATCTGCTTTTTTATTTTTTGTCATTAAGTTCAGCGGAATCATTGCGAAAACACTGGACGCGCCGCCTTGCAGGAATAAAACCTTGTAATTATCCGGAATATTCAAGAGTTCACGCAAATCCGCTTCTGCTGTCTGTATTATTTCCTCAAAAACTTTAGAGCGATGGCTCATTTCCATAACACTCATTCCGCTGCCGTTATAGTCTAACATTTGCTCTGCAGCAGTCTTTAATACTTCTTCGGGAAGCATTGAGGGGCCTGCTGAAAAATTGTACACTCTGCTCATTTTTCAAAACCTCCGTTTTTCGTTTAAAATAGCACAATTATTATTGTAGCACAGTTCCTTAGAATAGTCAAATTTTTTTGGAAACTTTTTCATTATAAATATATATACAGTGTTTTTTGTGCTTTGCAAATAAAAATTGCATAAAAACACCTGCTTTTTATCACTCCGCTGCTTATACATTTTATTTTTGACAAATTCTATTTACTTTTTGAAAAAAATGTGGTAAAATATACACTGCAGAATAATAAAATAACAATTTTGTGATAGAATAAACAAATAAGTGGCGCAGTATTCTAGTCGGCTTCTCCTGTTCCCAGGACGGGGTTAAAATACCGTTGAAGGGCACATCGATGAAGTTTCTGGTGCTGGCTTTCGATGCCCAATCGAGGGTTGGTGCTGGGAGTTAAGAATCAGGGGCGTACTGCAATGGCATGCAGAGCACGACCCCTTTTTCGTGGAGACCTTCGCTTGTGCCCAAACTTGCTGAAATGTTGTAAAACATGCACAATGATGGGTACGACTTAGGATTAAACCTGCTTTGCGGTTCTCGTCAAACAGAGCTGTGGGCAGAGTAGCCTGCCTTGCGTGGGCATGGTGGATTACGGACCAGATTTCGCGTTCGTCGGCCAACGTTCCGGAATTATCGCCGTATGAAACCATGTTTGCAAAAGAGGCTAAGAACTTGAGAAGCTGCTGAGGAAATCTCCTAGACTGTTGGTAACAGGCAAAACAGGGATTGGGGTGCGGACTAAGTGGCAGTCGGGTATTGTTACCGCGAGGTGACGAGTGTGCCTTGAAAGGGAAACCGCCGGCATTGGCGACAAGCCGGCAGGCACTCGGGAAATCCAACCCGACCTAAGCCGTAAATTTTACTTGTTTTGCTGCCACTTTATTTTGTTTTCTCATGAAAGGATTTTATGAAAAGCAACAAACAGCCGAGGTTTAAACCTCATAAGAAAAAAATTAGTATTCATTATATTATTTTCGTCTTTGCGCTGACTTTTGCGGTCGCCTGCAGCTTAGAGGCGCTCACCGACATCTTGCTGAGCAATCTTTATTTTGTTCTCAGCTTTTTAATTTTACTGGCAGTCATTTTAATCGGTATTGTTTTTGATATCATTGGCGTTGCTGCAACCAGTGCTGATGAAACGCCTTTTCACGCAATGGCAGCCGATAAAGTTTTAGGAGCGAAAGAATCGCTGAATCTGCTAAAAAACGCAGAAAAAGTTTCAAACATCTGTAACGATGTTATAGGTGACGTCTGCGGAATTGTCAGCGGTGGTATTTCAGCCTTTATCATCGCCGGTATTCAATTTCAGCAATTTTCCGCTCTGTCTGTCTGGGCATCGGTTCTGCTTTCAGGAATTGTTTCTGCGCTTACGGTCGGCGGCAAAGCAATTGGTAAATTTTTTGCTATTTCGAATAGCAACAATATCGTTTTCACAGTTGGGAAATTTCGGGCCCTCTGTAAATTCAGAAGCAAATAAGTTTCCTGTGAAGAAAGAGGCTTATATGGCTATACTTGAAAAAATCAATTCCCCTGCGGATTTGAAGCATCTAACAAAAAATGAGCTTGATATTCTCTGCGGGGAAATCAGGCAATTTTTAATAGATTCGGTTTCTAAAACCGGCGGACATCTTGCGTCAAATCTCGGCGTCGTGGAACTTACAATCGGGCTACACAAAGTATTTCATTCTCCGCAAGACAGTATTGTGTGGGATGTAGGACACCAATGCTATGTACATAAAATCTTGACTGGCAGGAAAAAAGATTTTTCTACATTACGCCAATTTGGCGGGTTAAGCGGATTCCCAAAAACCAATGAATCGGCGCATGACCCGTTTAACAGCGGACATTCCAGCAATTCCATATCCGTTGCGCTTGGTATTGCGGAAGCGAACCGCCTTAAAGGCAATTCCAATTTTTCGATTGCCGTTATCGGCGACGGCGCTTTAACCGGCGGCCTTGCCTATGAGGCACTGAATAACGCCGGAAGATCCAAATCAAATCTAATCGTTGTTTTAAATGACAATGAAATGTCTATTTCCCATAATGTCGGCAGCATTACCAACTACCTGAACAAACTGCGCACCGACATCAAATATACTGACTTAAAAGCAAAAATTAAGAAAAACTTACAAAAATCCCGCGCCGGCACCAAGCTTTCGGGACTCTTGAACAATACAAAATATGGCATCAAACATTTATTTCTTCCCGGAACGTTATTTGAGGCGCTTGGTTTTACATACATAGGTCCTATCAACGGGCATGACCTTACTATGATTTGTACCGTTCTGGAAAGCGCAAAGCACCTGGATAAGCCGGTGTTTATCCATGCCTATACAAAAAAAGGCAAAGGCTATTCCTTTGCAGAACAGGCGCCGCATTTATATCATGGAACAGGACCATTTAATAAGCAACAAGCGCTCCAGCCAAACACCGAAAATACTTTTTCGGCTGTTTGCGGCAAAAAACTTTCCTCGCTTGCTGAAAAAGACGACGCACTGATCGCTATTTCTGCTGCAATGGCAGATTCTACCGGTTTAACGGATTTTTCCAAGCGCTTCCCCAAGCGGTTTTTTGACGTTGGCATCAGCGAAGCGCACGCTGTTACTTTCTCCGCAGGTCTTGCACGCAAAGGTTTTTTCCCTGCCGTCTGCATTTACTCCACTTTTATGCAGCGCGCATATGACAGCATTGTGCATGACTTGGCGCTCCAACAAGATATTTCTGCATTGCTTTGCTTAGACCGCTGCGGACTAGTAGGCGAAGACGGGGAAACGCATCACGGCGTTTTTGATATTTCTTACTTGTCGCACATACCCAATATAAAATTTTTTACGCCGCACACCGCACAAGGATTAGAGGCAGCAATACAGCTTGCCGTTACAGAAAAACAAGGCATTTATGCCGTCCGCTATCCAAAAGGCAGTGCGCCGGACGGCGCGGAAATTAAAAATTTATATGAACCGGAACAGCTGCGGTCAGGCAAACAAGTTACAGTGGTTTCCATTTCTGCTATGACAAATGTGCTGCAGAACGCTGACTTTGACGGGGATCATTTTCATTTAAACTGTATTAAACCCCTGCATACTGCAAAAATTATAGAGTCCATTCACAAAACAGGGAAACTGGTCACGGTGGAAGATAATTTACTGACAGGCGGCATGGGACAGCTTCTATGCGCTGCTTTGGATGCTGTGGGAGCACCACCGTTCAAACACCTTGCGCTTGGTATAAACGATGTTTTTGTGCCGCAGGGCTCTGTTCCCAAGCTGTTACAATATTTGGGGCTGGATGCCCCTTCCCTTTCCGAAAAAATAAAGGAATTTATACAATGAAACAAAGACTGGATATCTATTTAGTTTCCGCAGGCCTTGTCAGAAGCAGGGAAAGAGCAAAAGAAATGATTGCCGAAAACAAGGTCCTAATCAACGGAACACCTGCAAAAAAAGCGGGACAGCAAGTCTGTGAAACAGACGATATACTTCTTACAGCCAAGGAAAATCCATTTGTCAGCCGCGGCGGGCTGAAACTGCAAAAGGCGATTGCAGTCTTTTCCCTGGATATAACCGGCTGCATAGCACTTGATATCGGCGCCTCTACCGGCGGCTTTACGCAGTGCATGTTAGAAAACGGCGCACAAAAAGTGTATGCGATAGACGTCGGAACAGGCCAGCTGCATGAAAGCCTGCGCACAAATCCCAAAGTTATAAATATGGAACAAACGAATATTCGCTTTCTTTCTCCGTCGCAAATAGAAGCTGCCGATTTTATCTCAATCGATGTTTCGTTTATTTCTCTTACCATGGTATTGCCTGTCGCCAAACGTTTCCTTAGGCCAGGCGGCAGAATTGTCGCTTTGATTAAGCCGCAATTTGAAGCAGGAAAAGCTTTGGTCGGAAAAAAAGGCGTTGTAAAAGATCACAAGGTGCATCTTGCCGTATTAGACCAATTATTGACGTTCAGTAAGTCCATCGGTCTATATCCGCATGGCTTGGACTATTCTCCGGTACGCGGGCCGGAAGGCAATATAGAGTATTTGGTTTTATTGGAACAAACGCCTGCAGACACAGAAATCCCGGCAGAAGAAATTGTAAAAAAAAGCCATCAGCTGCTATGAAAGAAGGGCAGATATACGTGAAAAAAAATATTTTTGTTTTTGCAAAACGAACAAAAGATTTGGAGCTGGATCAAACTTGTAAAATCATAGCATTTCTACAGAAATTTGATTGCCGGCTGTATATAGATTTACAAGACATTCCGGGCGCAGAATTTATTGCGTTTCCCGAAACCGTCGTGCAAGACATGGACTTTCTCATCGTTCTCGGCGGCGACGGAAGTCTTCTTGGTGTTGCCCGCCGTTTTGCGGCATATAACAAGCCCATTTTAGGTATAAATCTGGGAAGGCTGGGATATTTGGTTGAGCTGGAAAAAAACAATCTAGATGCTATTACACAATTGTTTCGCGGTGATTATCGAATTGAAAACCGCATTATGTTAGACGCTAAAGTGATTCGCGGCAAGCAAACAGTGTTCAGCGGTATTGCATTAAACGATGCCGTTGTAACAAAAGGTGCGCTTTCGCGTATGATCCATTTGTCCATGACAGTAGACAATCAGCTTGTGAACCAATACCACGCCGATGGCGTGGTGATCGCAACGCCCACCGGATCGACCGCTTATTCTATGTCTGCCGGTGGTTCTGTCGTATCTCCAGAACTCGAGGTGTTCCTGCTCACCCCCATTTGCCCACACGCTTTAACGTGTAAGCCTATTATTGTTTCGGATCGGCAAACCGTACGCATCGATGCCGATTTTGTAGATGATGAAGAAGTTATTTTAACATTGGACGGACAGGAAGGATTTCGTATGGCACCAGGAGATTATATCGAAATCACAAAGTCAAAATTTTACATACAGCTTATTCGTCTGACACAACGCAATTTCTTCCGCATTTTAAAACAAAAACTGGAGGAAAACCGATAAAAGGAGGCAATATAGATGTCTAAAAAAGACCGACACAATAAAATATTGGCTTTAATTACAAATTTTGATATTGAAACGCAAGGGCAATTAACCGACATGCTCATTAAGAACGGTTTTGATGTGACACAAGCCACTGTTTCCCGAGATATTAAAGAATTAAAGCTGATTAAAACAACAAATTACGCAAATCACTATAAATATACCATTCCTTCTTCAAATACCGCAGGAACTATGCAAACGCGTCTGGTCGGTGTTCTGCAGCATGCGGTAACGTCTATTCAGTCTGCGCGCAATATGCTTTCAGTAAAAACCATTCCCGGCTCTGCGCAAGGCTGCGCTATGGCAATAGAGACTTTAAACTTTGATGAAGTTATGGGCACCATTGCCGGAGACGACACGATTTTCATCATGACTGCGTCTGATGATGCCGCACAGTCGCTGGTAGCAAAATTACAAGAGGTTATTGCCTGACGTTTTAAATTTTATAAAAAACCGTCAGCTACAAAGGAGTTATTTGTATGCTTTGCAGTCTGCATATAGAAAATATCGCAATCATGGATAACGTGGATATACAATTTGAGCCCGGCTTTTGTGTTTTAACCGGAGAAACCGGCGCCGGAAAATCCATTTTAATTGATTCTATCAATCTTCTTACCGGTGAACGCAGCTCCAAGGATTTTGTGCGGACCGGCTGCGACAAAGCACTGGTCGAAGGTGCAATTTTTACATCAGATGCATCTATTTTTAAGATTCTGGATGAAGCCGGTATAGAATATTCCAAAGAAGATCCTTTGATTTTATCAAGAGAAATTTCAAAAGATGGCCGCAGTGTTGTACGTATCAACGGAAGGATTTCCACAACCGCTATTTTAAAATCCCTTTGTTCCGGCTTAATCAATATTCACGGGCAGCATGACAATCAATCTATTTTAAATGCCGCTTTCCACGGAACATTCCTGGACGCTTTTGCAGGCGTTTCACAGTTGCTGTCCGAGTACCGCGCTTTATATAAATCCGTTCAGGAAACAGAAGCCGAATTGGAAAAAAGAAAAGAGGCACATGATCTGAATTTGCAGAAAAAGGATTTTCTGTCCTATCAAGTGCAGGAAATAACCGACGCCCAGCTGTTGCCCGATGAAGAGGATGTGCTCTACGAACAGCGGCAGCGTTTTTTAAACAGTGAAACAATTTTGACTTCCGCAAACGAGTGTTATACAGCACTCTGCGGTGATGAAAACGCATCCGGCGCATTGGATCTTATGGAAAGCGCGCTGGCCGCTTTATCTAATTTAACACGTTATGACAGCCGGGCAGCAGAGACTTATGAAAAACTACAGAACATGAAATACGACTTAGACGATGCAATTTCGCATATACGAGACTTAAAAGATGCCTCCGAACTGGAAGAAATTGATATTAACGCGATTGAATCCCGATTAGACCAAATCAGCCGGCTGAAACGTAAATACGGCGATACCATCCCGCAAATATTAGAAAAATGTGCAAAAATGCAGCAAGAGCTGTTTGGCATAGAAAATGCAGATTATTTAGAAGCGCAGCTTACAAAAGAATTGAAGGAGAAAAAAAAGCTTCTTCAAGAAAAAGCAGACGCACTTTCTCAGCAGCGGACAAAATATGCAAGCAAACTTGAAACAGCAGTCATGAAGGAGTTAAACGATTTAGATATGCAGAATACAAAATTTGCTGTTTCTCTGACACCTTGTGCCTTTACGCCTACGGGGCAGGAAAAAATTGAATTTCTGATTGCTCCAAACAAAGGAGAGGCTTTAAAACCGCTTGTGAAAATTGCTTCAGGCGGCGAGCTATCCCGTGTCATTCTTGCCTTGAAAGCGGTCCTTGCGGAAGCGGATCCCGTTTCTACCATGATTTTTGACGAAGTAGACACAGGCGTAAGCGGCAGAGCTGCACAAAAAATTGCAGAAAAACTCAAAAAATTAGCGGCTACAAAGCAAATTTTTGTTATCACGCATTTAGCACAGGTTGCAGCTTTTGCTACCGCACACTATCGCATCGCAAAAGAAGAAAAAAACGGAAAAACCGTTTCAAATGTTACCATGCTGGATCATGACGGACGTATATTAGAACTTGCCCGCATAATGAGCGGCGTACAGATAACAGACCGCAGCATGGAAGCAGCAAAGGAACTGCTGCAGATCGGCGAGCAAGCTTAATTTTTCTCCGTGCCATTAAAATACAGCCCAAAAAGTTTAGCTTTTTAACCACATCAAGAAAGGAGATTCCTGAATGGAACAAGCAAGCGGCGTTGTTATTGAACAAGTCAATGCAAATATTGCAAAGGTGAAAATCGACCGCAAAACCATGTGTGGCGAAAACTGCGCTGCCTGTGGTCAGATTTGCGGCAGCCGCGCTACGGTTGTACTTGCCGAAAATAAAATCAACGCAAAGCAAGGGGATCCGGTTATCGTCCAGATTCCCACAAGCAAAGGATTCCAGGCAATGCTTTTCACGTATGGAATCCCTATTTTATACACCTTTTTACTGGTTGCCTGCATGGGAACTTTCCTCTCCGAAACGCTTGGCGCCATATTTCTCCTATCCGGCATTGTATTGTGGTTCTTTCTTCTCTGGATCTTGGAAAAAAAAGGCGTATTTTTTGCTATGTTTAAAACCCAAATCATAAGAATACAGGAGCATAACGATGAAAAGACTGAACATCATAACCGGACACTACGGCAGCGGTAAAACCGAATTTGCTATAAACCTTGCTATTTCCGCAAAAAAATGCTATAATAGATCCGTTATAGCCGATTTAGATATTGTAAATCCTTACTTTCGTACCAACGATGCAGCACAAATGCTTAAAAAGCACGGTGTGGAACTCATTGCATCCGACTACGCAAGTACCAATGTAGATATCCCTTCTTTGCCGGCGGCCGCCGCCTCGGCTTTCGATATACCCGATCGTTTCGTTGTTTTAGACGTTGGCGGCGATGATGACGGTGCCTGCGTTTTAGGAAGATATCAGCCAAAAATTATGCAAGAACCCTATGAAATGTTTTTGGTAATCAACACCAAGCGACCGCTCACCGCAACAGCAAAGGATATTTTAAACCTAAAAGAACAAATAGAATATGCTTCCCGTTTGTCGGTAACCGGACTGGTAAACAATACGAACTTAGGCTATGAGGCAAGCGTTGACGATCTCTTAGAGGGACAAAAAATCGTTGAAGAAGTTGCAGCCGCATCCGGATTGCCTATTTTATATGTAACCGGCAAAAAAGAGATCTTAGACCAACTGCCTGAATATATATCTTATCCCAAACTGAGTTTGGACTTAAATATGAATTTGCCATTTATGGCATAGCACTGAAAGGAGAATCACGCATGGCAAAAGTTATTATTAACGAAGATCGCTGCAAAGGCTGCGGACTCTGCGCCAGCCAATGCCCAAAACAAATTATCTCTCTTGCTAAAGATAAGCTGAATAAAAAAGGCTTCCATCCTGCGCAGGTAACACAGCAGGAAAACTGTATCGGCTGCGCATTTTGTGCGACCACCTGCCCGGATGTTGCAATTGAAGTTTACCGCTAAAAGGAGGATAAAAATGAGTGATAAAGTTTTAATGAAAGGAAATGAAGCAATGGCTGAAGCCGCGATTCAGGCAGGCTGCCGCCATTTCTTCGGATATCCTATTACGCCGCAAACAGAAGTTGCGGCTTATATGGCAAAACAGATGCCAAAGCACGGCGGCACCTTTCTGCAGGCAGAAAGTGAAGTCGCGGCGATCAATATGGTTTATGGCGCAGCCGGCGCCGGCGCAAGAGTCATGACTTCTTCCTCCAGCCCCGGTATCAGCTTAAAACAGGAAGGCATTTCTTATATCGCCGGTGCGGATCTGCCGTGTGTGATTGTAAACATTGTTCGCGGCGGCCCTGGACTCGGCGGGATTCAGCCGGCACAGTCTGACTATTTCCAGGCAACCAAAGGCGGCGGGCACGGTGATTATCATCTGTTTGTTTTTGCCCCTTCCTCTGTGCAGGAGCTGGTCAATTTAAC
>CALXJH010000073.1 GCA_944388555.1 uncultured Clostridia bacterium | reverse complement strand
CGTCTTTTTATATGTCGTCAGCGGAGAGAGAGACAAAGGCAATTTCTGATATTGTTCATAATACGCAGGAATTCTTCAAAAAAATCTCGTTTTTGTGTCTCGGCATGCTGGTTTTGCTTGTTCTTTTTTCAAAAACAATAATCAAAACAGACTATGATGCTTTTTATGTTGCTTCCCTTACCCTTATTTTAGGCATCAATTATTATTTCAATTATTATTTTGGTATTGCGCACCAGCTGCTCATAAAAGCCGACCAAAAGATTTATATCGTACAGTCCATTCAGATGATCACCCTCATTTTAAATGCGGGCATTTGTATTGCCGCTATGAAAGCCGGTATGGGGATACATGGCGTCAAGCTTATCGGTGTGTTCGTGTTTTTGCTCAACCCCATCGTGTATCGCATTTATGTAAAAAAATATTTTTCCATATCCAAAAAAATTTACGATCCCAACCGCGCTTTCCCCAAGAAAAAAGAAGGCATCATTCATCATATCTCTTATTTTATTCATCGAAACACAGATATTGTGATTTTATCCCTGTTCTGCGGCGTGAAAGAAGTTTCTGTATATTCTGTTTATTACAGCATTGTATATGCCATAGAAAATTTGCTGAATGCAGTTGCATCCGGCATTTCAGCTGCAATTGGCAATATTATTGCGAAAAGCGAGAAAAATCTTCTGTGGAATTCCTTTCAGGTGTATGAAGCATTCAATACCATTCTTACTTCTTTTTTCTATACTGCCGCTGCGGTACTCATTGTGCCGTTTATCCGCATTTACACCCAGGGCGTTACCGACGTGGAATACAGCCGGCCGCTGTTTGCCTATTTGCTGATTTTGGCGCAATGGTTTTATTGTATCAGGATTCCGTATGGCAATGTTGTAAATGCTGCCGGGCACTATCGGCAAACAAAACCCGGCGCATATCTGGAAGCTGTGCTTAATCTTGGCATCTCTTTATTGGCGGTCAAACAATACGGACTAAACGGGGTTATATTCGGTACGCTGGCTGCCATGCTTACCCGGACAATTTATACCGTTTGGTACCTTTCTAAAAATATTCTGCAAAGAAAAATCCGCATGTTTATAAAGCAAGCAGGCGCTAATCTTTTGCTTGGGATTGGCATTGCCGCACTTTTCCCTTTGGTTTACACGGTTTCTACCGACAATTTTCTGTCTTGGTTCAGAGATGCTTTTTTTGTGAGCAGCGTTATTCTGCTGCTGTTTGCCGTTCTGAATTTTTTTGTTTATCATGCGTTGGTCGTCGCTTTTGCAGAAAGCCTGCGCAAACGCGTTTTAAAAAAGCCGTCGGACAACAAGTAGATAGTGCATGTTTTGTGCCGCATACTGCCGCAGGCTGGATGTATCGGCATAGTGCCGCTGTGCGACTGCCGCGGGTAGCAGCCGGCTGTGCGTGCTGCATGCCGCGCGATGTGTGCAGATACCTTCTTTATACGCTGTAATCCTCATTTGCATACGTCAAATGAAAAATGAATTGCAACAGAAAAAATGTATTTTGCGTGGATACAAGGACGAATTGCAGGGAAAATTTGCTGTTTTTCCTGCGATTGTTTGTTTCTTCCGTAAACGGCGCAATGCCGTTACTTGGGAAAACAGGTTGTTTTGTAAAAAACAGTCGGCTGTTTTTGGCGCGCTGTACGGTGCCCGGCATTTTATCGGCATACTGTAAACGCGCATAGGTAAGCGTTTGCGGCGCTTTTCAAACAGATAAGCAGCCTGCTTTTCGAGAAGAAACTGAAATTTTCCTGAAAAGACTTGTACTTTGGATAAAAATACGCTATAATAAATATAAATGGCTGCGCCGTGCTTTTTTCAGATACTGTTTCCTGTATGCAGGGCGTGTGTCTTGAGAAAACTGCGCTACGGAATTTTCGGCTGACTGGCGTTTCGCGTGCGGCATAAAGTATTGCAGAAAAAGGGAAGAGGATACATGGAGAGAGAAAAGTTCAACTCAAGATTAGGCTTTATTTTATTATCCGCCGGTTGTGCGATCGGAATCGGAAACGTGTGGAAGTTTCCGTATATAGCCGGACAGGGCGGCGGCGGTGCGTTCGTTTTGTTTTATATCGTGTTTTTGGCTATGCTGGGACTGCCCATTTTATGTATGGAGTTTGCAGTCGGAAGAAGCAGCCAAAGCAGTCCGGTGCGCTCTTTTCGCAAGCTGGAAAAAAAGGGGCAGAAATGGCATATACACGGCTATGTCGCGCTGGTTGGCAACTATCTTCTTATGATGTTTTATACCACCGTTACCGGCTGGATGATGCATTATTTTTATCTCACGGCGTCCGGCAGGTTTGTCGGTATGCAGCCGGAAGCGGTCTCGGGCGTTTATAACCAGATGCTTTCTGAACCTTTGGTGATGGCGTTTTGGATGATTGTTTCGGTTGTTATCGGCATTTTTGTGTGCAGTAAGGGCTTGCAGAACAGCTTGGAAAAAGTCACCAAATGGATCATGCTGTCTTTGCTTGGGATTATGGTGATTCTTGCCGTCAATAGCTTTTTTATGCAGGGTGCAGAAGAAGGTCTTAAGTTTTATCTTGTTCCGGATTTTAAGCGTATGCAGTCGGTCGGGATTATGAATACCCTTGTGGCGGCCATGAACCAGGCGTTTTTCACCTTGAGTCTGGGCATCGGCTCTATGGCGATTTTCGGGAGCTATCTGGATAAAAAACATACCTTGCTCGGAGAAGCGGTCAATGTTGTGGCACTGGATACCTTTGTTGCGATTGTAGCCGGACTCATTATTTTCCCTGCCTGCTTTACATTCAATGTGGATCAAACTTCGGGGCCAAGTCTTATTTTTCTGACTTTGCCCAATATCTTTGCACATATGCCTATGGGCAGGTTATGGGGAAGCTTATTTTTCCTGTTTATGTCTTTTGCCGCCCTTTCTACTGTGCTGGCGGTATTTGAGAATATTATCTGCTGCGGCATGGAGCTTACCGGCTGTACCAGAAAAAAATCCAGCATAGTGAATCTGTTTTTGATTATTTTCCTTTCACTGCCTTGTGTATTCGGATTTAATATCTGGGCATGGGACGGCTTTGAAATTTTCGGCGGCACAATCCTTGACCTGGAAGATTTTATTGTCAGCAATATTTTCCTTCCGGTGGGCGCATTGGTGTATTTGCTTTTCTGCGTCAGCCGCTATGGCTGGGGCTGGAAGCAGTTCACTGAAGAGGCAAATATCGGAAAAGGCCTTAAAATTCAAAACTGGCTGCGCGGTTACTGCACGTATGTGCTGCCCCTGATTGTTTTGTTTATATTTATTTTCGGCATTTATGATAAATTTTTTGCTTAATACCTGCCGGATATTTTTTATAACATGATATGCCTGCCTTCCGGCAGGCATTTTTTGTTGTTATAACGCCGTTTCAATAAACACATCCTATCAAAATCCCGTTTTTCTGGGCTTTTGTTCCGCGATTGTGTTTATTCTAACAGGAAGCGGAAATGTTTGCTCGCAAGGGCATTTTTGCGAAGCCGTCCATATCGCAGCAGCGCAACACACAGGCGGCACAGCCGCCAAAGACTTTCAAAGAAAAGCTTTTGGCAAATATTATACCAGAAAATATATAGAAACACACACAGAAATTGGAAAAAAAACATCCAAACTGGACGATCCTGTAAAGAACAGCAGGCATTTCCATTGACTTGCGTCTTTTCTGCCGTTAAACTAATCATTGTTGGTTTCCCAATGAAATTATGTAATTTGAATAGGAGAGAAGACGATGAACAGAAAGTTTAGTAAATACATCATTATACCGGCGGTTTGCTTGTCTATTTTGGCGTCTGCGCCGGGAAGTGTGCGCGCCGCTAAATTTGATGACGCGGATACGCACTGGGCAAAAGACGCGATTGAAATATGGGCAGATCATGAGGTGGTACAAGGGTTTGAAGGTCTATTCCGACCGGATGACAGTATTACGAGAGCCGAAATGGCGGTCATGATCGATCGTATTATGAACTATCAGGAAAAGGCAGAAAATAATTTTAAGGATTTGGAGGATACGTGGTATACCGACGCAGTATTAAAGCTGGTAAAATACGGCGTTATGTTCGGCTATGACGGCTATATCCGCCCGCAGGATATCGTTACGCGTGAAGAATCGCTTGTAATGCTGGCAAGAGCGCTGGGCATGAAAGAAAGTCCGGCCAGAGCAGGTGCTTTTGCTGATGCCGACGCGATTAGCGAGTGGGCGCGTGGAATCATTCAAACAATGGTAGAAAAAGGATTTGTAAACGGCTATGAAGATGGTTCCTTCCGTCCGCAGGAAAGTATGACGCGTGCGTGTTCGGTAACGGTTGTAAACAACTCTATTAAAGGATTTTACAATAAGCCGGGAACATACCGCGCCGACGGAGAAATCAACGGATACGTGATCGTAAATTCACCCGATGTTATTCTGGAAGGGATGGACATTCAGGGAGATTTGCTGGTAACGCCGGGCGTCAAAGACGGCAAGGTTACCTTGCAGGGGACGACGGTCAGCGGGCAGCAGATTGTAATGGGCGGAACGGTAGATTCTACTCCTGAAGTGCCGGGAAGCGATGATGAAGAAACCCCGGACAACGGCGAGAATAATGAAAACGATAACAACAATGACAATGATAATAACAATGATCAAACCGGCGGCGATTCCAATACAGGTTCCGGCGGCGGTACAAATAACGGGACAGGCGGCAGTACCGGCGGCAGCGGCGGAACGCTCATTCCGAATGCGGCAAGTACAGATATCATTGTAAACAGTGCATATGCGGACAAATCCGGCAATGTTACAGTAGACAGAAAACGGTATACCATTGGTAAAAATGCGTTCGATTCACTGGAAGATGCACTGGCGCAGGCAGACGCAATCGGTCAGAAAGCTAAGATTACTCTGAAAAGTGATTTAGATATAACCAAAACCATAGAACTTTCGGCAGACGCGCTGACTTTAGACGGCGGAAATTTCACTTTAAATGTGGCAGAGGGTGTAAAAGACGGTATTCAGGTTTTAAATGCCAAAGATGTACGCATCCAGAATCTGTCGGTGAAGATGCAGGATGCGATTGGTAAATGGAACGGCGCTTACGGCGTACAGGTATATCAGTCGGAAGCTGTGCTCAAAGATATTAAAGTTACCGGCGCGGACGCAGCTGTTTTGATCAATGGTTCCCAGGTAACGCTGGAGGGCATTGTGGATGTAAGCGGCAATGAGTTTGGTGGTATTGAGGTATCTAAAGGCGTGGGCGTAGAAAGCATGCCGCTTTTGACAGGCAAAGCCGAAAACCTCAAAAATGATACAGAACTTTCCTCCGGAAAACCGACTGTTTGGATTGATAAAGTATCCGAATTGACAAGCGATGTTGTACAGGTACCGGGATTGAATGCAGTAGAAGCAGGCAAAGACCAGATGTACTTCTTCCTGGGGCAGAACCCGGCAGATATAACCGCGGCAGTCAGCGATTTGGAGGGACTGAAAGAAGCATTGCAAAATCCCGATATACAGAAAATATATCTGGAGCAGGATATTCGCTGTGACGAAACAGTTGTTGTAAACCGTCCGGTAAGTATTTACGGAAAAGACGGCTTAAAAACACTTACTTTTGAAAACAAAGACGGCATGGAAGTCGTGAACGCAGGCGAAGTTACAATTGAAAACGTTCAATTCGCGATTGAACAAAATACCCAGGGCTGGCAGGGGCTTTACGCATTGCAGGTTTACGGAAATTCTAAAGCCGTGCTGAAAGATGTGCGTGCAACCGGTGCGGATGGCGGTATTTTGGTCAATGGTGCTGAAGTACAGCTGGAAGGCATTGTGGATGTAAGCGGCAATGAGTTTGGTGGTATTGAAGTATCTAAAGGCGTGGGCGTAGAAAGCATGCCGCTTTTGACAGGCAAAGCCGAAAACCTTAAAAATGATACCGAGTTATTTACCCGTACCCCAACCGTATGGATTGATAAAGTTTCAGAATTGTCGGTAGATGTTGTGAATATTCCGGGCATGAATACCTTATCTTCCGACCTCGATCAGCACTATTTCTTCTTAGGAGAGGTGCCGCAGAAAGAAGTAATGTATGTATATGACTATGAAACACTGCAGAAGGCATTGCAGGATTCCGAAGTACAGACCATTTATATCACGCAGGGCTTCCATGCGCAAGATACCATTGAGGTAACGCGTGCTGTGCAGATCAAAGGGTATGGCGACATGCAAACCATCACTTTTGAGAACAAAGACGGCATGGAAGTTGTGCATGCGGGTGAAGTGGTGATTGAAAATATAAAATTCAATGTTGGGGATAACGCTGAAGGCTGGCAGGGGCTTTATGCACTGCAAGTTTACGGCAATTCCAAAGCGGTATTAAAGGATGTGTCTGCAACCGGCGCGGACGGCGGTATCATTGTCAATGGTGCTGAAGTACAGCTGGAAGGCATTGTAGATGTAAGCGGCAACGAGTTTGGCGGTATGGAAGTGTCCAAAGGGGCAGACGTGCAAACCAATCCTAAGCTGACTGGTAATGCGCAGAATTTAAAGAACGATACCGAGGTGTTCGGAAAGCCGACCGTTTGGATTGATAAAGTTTCCGAGCTTACAACAGCCGTAGTCGAAATTCCCGATTTGTTTACCGGAACCACCGAAAAAGATCAGGAACATTATTATTTAAATCAGGAAAATACAAATGAACAGGCATAAATTTTAAGTGTTTTTCCCCGCGGCATACGGCCGCGGGGATGTTTTATGCGCACGGCCGCGAGGTATTATTTTAGCAAACGATATTGACTTTATGCCGGAAAAGTGGTATCATAAAGTATGACTAAAATTCAACGGAGGGAACAGTTATGAAACACATTCAAACCATTCAAACCCGCAACCTTTGCAGCAGTGCGAAAAACGGCGGATGCGGCGAGTGCCAGACTTCCTGTCAGTCTGCATGCAAAACAAGCTGCGGTATTGCAAACCAAAAATGCGAAAGTGAAAAAACAAGCAAATAATTGCGCAACGGAAGGGATTGCCGCACAACCGGTGCGGCAGTCTTTTTTTGTAAAATGAATTTAACCAGAACGGAGAGTTTGCGGATTATGATACATACCTATAAACTTGGCGGATACAATATCGTGTTAGATGTTTGTTCCGGCGCAGTGCATGTCGTAGATGACATTGCATACGATATGATTCGGGATTTTGAACAAAAGCCGGAACCAATGCTGCTTTCAGATATTGCCGCACAGTATCCCGATGCGGATCCGGCAGAACTGCAGGACTGTTATCAACAGATTCAGGGCCTGAAAACGGCGGGCGCGCTGTTTACGCCGGATACGTTTGAAAACATGGCAGGGGCCTTAAAAAAGAAAACAAGCGGCGTAGTCAAAGCTTTGTGCCTGCATGTGGCGCATACCTGTAATTTAAACTGTGCGTACTGCTTTGCCAGCCAGGGCAATTATCACGGGGAGCGGGCGGTTATGTCTTTAGAAACCGGAAAGCGCGCGCTGGATTTTTTGATAGAACATTCCGGAAACCGCAGAAACTTAGAGGTGGATTTTTTCGGCGGCGAACCGCTGATGAACTGGGAAGTTGTAAAACAGTTGGTTGCGTATGCGCGGGATATTGAAAAAGCGCATCATAAAAATTTCCGGTTTACACTGACCACCAACGGCGTGCTGCTTGACGACGAAGTGATGGACTTTGCCAATCGGGAAATGAGCAATGTGGTGCTGAGCCTGGATGGCAGAAAAGAGGTGCACGACCGTTTTCGCGTTGATTATGCCGGTAACGGAAGCTGGGGTAAAATTGTACCTAAATTCCAAAAATTTGTCCGGAAAAGGGGCAATCGGAATTATTATATACGCGGCACGTTTACCCACTATAATCCCGATTTTCTGAAAGACATAGAACAAATGCTGGATTTGGGATTTACCGAACTGAGTATGGAACCGGTCGTTTGTGCGCCGGATGATCCGTCGGCACTGACAGAGCAGGATTTGCCGATTGTATTTGCACAGTATGAACAGCTGGCAGAGCGTATGATAGAACGCAAAAAGCAAGGAAAACCATTTACATTTTACCATTACATGCTGGATTTAAAAGACGGACCGTGTATTTATAAACGTATTTCGGGCTGCGGTTCGGGCACCGAATATATGGCGGTTACCCCCTGGGGCGATTTATACCCTTGTCATCAATTTGTCGGGGAAGAGGCGTTCCGGCTGGGTGATATCTGGAAAGGCGTCACCAATCCGGCAGTGCAGCAGGCGTTTTCCGAATGTAATGTTTATGCGCGCAAAGAGTGCCGGGACTGCTGGGCAAGATTATACTGTTCGGGCGGCTGTGCCGCAAATGCATACCATGCGACGGGAAGTATAAAAGGCATTTATGCGTACGGCTGTGAATTGTTCCGCAAACGTATGGAATGTGCCATTTTGGTTGCGGCGCTGGATCAATTAAGTGAGATGGATAAATGATGGATACCCCTATTTGCGATTTTGTGCAAAATTACATACAAAAACAAAATCTCAGGCTGCATATGCCGGGACACAAGGGCGTACCTGTTTTAGGCGCAGAGCCGTGGGATATTACAGAAATTGAAGGTGCAGACAGCCTGTTTGAAGCGTCGGGCATTATCCGGGAGAGCGAACAGAATGCAAGCGTTTTGTTTGGCTGTAAAACCTTTTATTCTACAGAGGGATCTTCCCTGTGTATCCGTGCAATGCTGTATCTGGCATTGCTGAACGCGAAAAGCCAAGGCAGAAAGCCGGTTGTCGCGGCGGGCAGAAACGCGCATAAAACCTTTCTGAGCGCGGCGGCGCTTTTGGATTTTGATATTCTCTGGCTGTACGGCGATCCGAAAGACGCTTATCTTTCCTGCCGTATCACCCCTGAACAGGCGGAACAGGCAATCCGGCAGGCAAAAGAAAAGGTGACGGCGCTTTATATTACATCCCCGGACTATTTAGGCAATATGGCCGATATTGCAGGTCTTTCGGAAGTGTGCCGAAAATACGGCGTTTTGCTCCTGGTGGATAACGCGCACGGCGCCTATCTGCGCTTTCTGCCTGTGTCCTGCCATCCTATGGATCTGGGCGCGGATCTTTGCTGTGATTCCGCGCATAAAACGCTGCCGGTGCTGACCGGCGGGGCGTATTTACATATTTCGGATGCGCACTTGGCAGAGCTTGAGCCCCTCGCAAAACAGGCCATGCTTTTATTCGCATCGACCAGCCCCTCTTATTTGATTTTACAGTCGCTGGATGCGGCAAACCGGTATCTTGCAGAGGCGTATGCGCCAAAGATAGAAGCGTTTATGCCGCAGGTTTTGCAGCTGAAAGAGCAGCTTGGTAAGCAGGGATTTGACTGTATAGGCGACGAGCTTTTAAAGATAAGCATTGACGCAAAAGCCTATGGTTATACCGGAAACGCACTCAAGGATTTGCTTGCCGAAAAAAATGTGATTTGTGAATTTTCCGATCCCGATTTTCTGGTGCTTATGCTCACGCCTGAAATTGGATCTAAAGGCGTCAAGACAATTTTGGATGCCCTTTCTTCTGTGCCGCGCAGACAGCCGATTGCGCAAAAACCGCCCCGAATCCCAATGCCGGAGACGGTTTTATCAGTACGGGAATCGGTCATGCGCTTGCAGACGTGTATCCCGGTAAAGGCGGCCGCCGGAAGAATCGCGGCCATGCAGCATGTCGGATGTCCGCCGGCAATTTCGGTGGTTGTGTGCGGAGAGCGCATAGATGAAAATGTCCAAAATTGCCTTGCGTATTACGGCATTACCGAATGTTTTGTCGTAAAATAAAATAACCCGCTCTCATAGATATGTATGGAAGAAAATTTATACATCTATAGCCGGCGGCAAGACAGATTAAAACTTGCCCGTAAGAGGCGGAACATGCAGTGCGGATCTTTAAAATCGTACTGCACAGAATCATTGTAAATAAAGTAAGTAAGGGCGCCGGATTTATGAATCCGGCGCCCTTGGTTTTACTTCGTTGGGTTTAAAACCAATAAAATATATCGTCACATTTTCAGTCTGCCTGCGGCAGGATGTTTTTTTCACAGCCCGGCAGACTTTGAAAATGGAAGTTAGATCGCTCGTAATCGGTTTTGCCGGCGTACAGAGGTGCGGCCAAAGCCCCATTACAAGATAAACAAAAAGAAAAGCGTTTTTTAGAAAAACCAAAGCAAAAATGAATAGAGTATAAAAATATTTTTATATCGCTTGCAGCACAATGACGGATTGAACAGTCCAGCATGTTTTTGCTAAATCGGTTTTTACGTTTGCCTGCGCAAAATGTTAAGGCAGGATGGTGCCGTCGGTTGCGATGGTTACAACCTGCCACGGTATAAATTTGCCGCTGTCTTGCAGTGCCGCTTTGCAGGCGTTTTCTATGCCGCCGCAGCAAGGTACTTCCATCCGTACAACCGTCAGGCTTTTGATTGCGTTATTTTTGAGTATGGCAGTCAGTTTCTCGGTATAATCGCCTTGATCTAATTTCGGACATCCGATCAGTACAATGCGGTTGCGGATGAAATCGGCGTGAAAGTTGCCATAGGCGTAAGCCGAGCAGTCGGCGGCAATTAAAAGATTGGCGTTTTCAAAATATGCCGCGTTTACAGGGGCTAACTTGATCTGCACCGGCCACTGGCTAAGCTGGCTTTCTGCTTTTCCGGCGGAGGCGTCTGAAACCTTTGTATCATGCCGGATCGCTTTTGCGCGGCTTCCCGGACATCCGCACGGCGCTGCCTGTTTCTGCC
The DNA here is from genome assembly GCA_944388555.1 of uncultured Clostridia bacterium. GTDB lineage: Bacteria > Bacillota > Clostridia > RGIG6154 > RGIG6154 > RGIG6154. The sequence goes on along the minus strand of CALXJH010000073.1, from coordinate 3,835 downwards.
GCTGCATGCGTTCAACGGCTTCCTGGTCGTAGGGCAGTGCTTCCCGCTCGATAAATTGAATGGCGTCTGCCGGGCAGGCAGGAATACAATCCCCTAAACCGTCGCAGTAATCATCCCGAAGCAGAACCGCTTTGCCGTCGATCATCCCGATGGCGCCTTCATGGCATGCTTGCGCGCATAAGCCGCAGCCATTGCATTTTTCTTGGTCTATCTGTATTATTTTTCGAATCATTTACATAACCTCCTTGACTTTATGTTTTTATTTTACTATAATTTATTTAGAAAGTCTGTTGTTTTTGCAACGAAAGGAGAAAATAAGATACTATGGCAGAGCGGATTCAAAACTGTTTTTTGTTTTCTGAATTTACGTTGGAAGAATTGCGGCAATTTAGAGAGAATGCGGAGGTAAAGCAATTTGCAAAAAATCAAATCATTTGGCAGTACGGCACGCCGGCAAAGCAGATAGGGGTGGTTTTGGAAGGGTGTGTGCGCATTGAAACGCAGGATTATTGGGGCAATCGTTCTATTTTGGCTAAGATTTCTGCATTTGAAGTGTTTGGAGAAGCATTTTACTGCGCGCATATATCTGCCCGGCCTGTACAGGTATGCAGTGATACCGATACAAAAATTCTTTTCTTTGGTATTCCGGAAGTCCCGGAGGGCAATTGCCGTACGCAGTTTTTAGAGAAACTCTTGCAGGTAACAGCTGGCAAAAATGTCATGCTGGCAGATAAAATGCGGCATATCACAAAACGAACTATCCGCGAAAAACTGTTGTCTTATTTGTCGGCGCAGGCCGGCTTGCGGAAAGACAGCCGATTTACCATTCCGTTTAACCGGCAGGAACTTGCGGATTTTCTGGCGGTAGACAGAAGCGCTTTGTCTAAAGAGCTTGGTAAGCTGCAGGCAGAAGGTGTTCTGCAATTTAAGAAAAATCATTTCACATTGCTCAAATCATCCGAAGCGGATTAGAGGCTGTGGGGCAGAGCCGATGGGACGCAGCAGAACAATATGCAGCATACTGTGCCGCGCGCGCGGCAACTGTTTTTTAAACCAAACGATCACGAAAGGCTTGTGACAGATGTCTGTAAAGCAGTATAATATAGTAAAATCCGGACAAGAGGAAAGCAAAAGCACTGCAGGCGTCCGGGGCGTTCTGTCAGCCTGCCGGCAGTATAGCGGCAAAGTGAGGCGGACGACAATCAGGTGAAAAACAATTTTTAATCTCTTGAAATAAGCAAAAATTTATGATATAATCATACTGTATATTTGTATGTGTTTCTAAATTACCCAATTTGTGCCAGTAAATATATAGATTTTGGGATTGTTTTGAAGTGGAAACGGGCACAAATCAATGTCAGAAATACCTGACGTTTTTTGTGCGGCGGACAGATTGTTTTTTGTTGTGTAAGGGGGAAGCAGGCAATTGAAAAAGTGGGACGATTTGCCGAAAAATATGAAAAACCAGAGTGTACGGCCTTATTATGATTTGCTCTGGAAAAAACGCGGCGCTTTGCTCCTGAAAAGAGGGTTTGATTTGTTGGCGGGGATAAGTGTCGCTATTATTTTATCACCTGTTATGCTGGTGCTCATGCTCTGGATTAAACTGGATTCAGAAGGACCGGTGTTATTCCGGCAGAAGCGTGTTACCGCTTACGGAAAAGTGTTTGAAATTTATAAGTTCCGGACCATGGTGCAGAACGCAGAGCGGCTGGGCGCGAAGGTTACCGCAAAACAGGACAGCCGTATTACAAGCGCCGGGCGGTTTTTGCGCAAATTCCGTTTAGATGAACTGCCGCAGGTATTTAATGTGATTCAGGGAAATATGAGCTTTGTAGGCACGCGGCCGGAAGTTCCGGAGTTTGTCGCGCAGTATACCCCCCAGATGCAGGCAACTTTGCTTTTGCCCGCAGGGATTACTTCGCTTGCCAGCATTATGTATAAAGATGAGGAACAGCTTTTAAGTGAGGCAGAGGATACGGCTTCTGTTTATATACATACCATTCTTCCGAAAAAAATGGAATATAATCTTGCCTATTTAAAGGCGTTTACACCCTTGCTGGACCTAAAGCTGATGCTAAAAACGATAACGGCGGTTTGCAGTAAAGAAAATACCGCACAGCCGGAAAAAACGGAGGTAAAGGTCAATGTATGAACCCCTTGTTTCGGTTATTACGCCTACCTATAATTGCGGCGCGTTTATTGCCAAAACCATAGAATCGGTGCAGGCGCAGACCTATACCAACTGGGAAATGCTGATCGTAGACGACTGTTCTACTGATGATACACGCGAAGTTGTTGCGGCATATGCGGACAAAGACAGCCGTATACATTACACCTGCCTGGAACACAATTCCGGCGCAGCCGTAGCGCGGACGACTGCGATGCAGCAGGCGAAAGGCGCGTTTATGGCGTTTTTAGACAGCGACGATTTGTGGATGCCGGATAAATTGGAAAAACAGCTGGCTTTTATGCGGGAGAAAAATTATGCGTTTACCTGCACAGCCTATGAACAGATTGATGAAAACGGCTCGCCCATTCATAAAATTATCCGCAGTCCGCAAAAAATCAGTTATAATCGTTTGCTTTTGGATTGTCCGGTCGGTAATTCTACCGTAATGTATAACGTAGAAAAGATGGGAAAGTTCCAGGTGCCGAACATCCGCAAACGCAATGATGATGCGCTTTGGCTGACAATGCTTAAAAAAGAGCCGTATATTTACGGCATGCCGGATGTTTTCATGCAATACCGCATCCGGAGTCAGTCGATATCCAGCAACAAGCTGTCGCTGATTCGGTATCATTGGAAACTGTATCGCAAGATTGAACATTTAAGTGTGCCGCGTTCGGCTTTTCATGTGTGTTTCTGGGGATTTTTAAAGGTCTTTCACATAAAATAACCCATAAGTAAAATGAGTAAGGAGAAAGTAATGATTACATATAGAAAAGCAACCTTACAAGATATGGAAGATGTTGCGGAATTGCATTTGCAGATATTTAAAGGCTATTTTTTGTCTTCTTTTGGTAAAGAGCTTGTGAAAAAATATTATGAAATGTTTCTTTTGGAAAATGATTTATTTGTATTAGCCATAGACAAGCAAAATGTTGTGGGGTTTTGTATGGGGGATCTGAAAGGCTCTATTGCGCGTGCAAAATTTGAAGAAACTTATCGTACAGCGTTAATTTTTTCCATACTTAAACAATGTATCTGTTTAAATAAACAGGCCATCCGAAAAGTGATGGATAGGCTGAAAACTTGTTTTGTACGCAAAAAGCAGACATCTCAGACGCAATCGCCTGCTATTTCTGCAGATGCAGCAGATCTGCTGTCGATTGGTGTGCTGCCGGAATATAGAGGAACGGGGTGTTCGGAAAAGCTGCTTTTAGAATTTGAAAAACTCTTAAAAGAGAAACATATCCGTTGTTATACGCTATCTGTACTGAAAGAGAATGAACGGACAAAATCGTTTTATCTGAAACACGGCTTTACACTTCTGCATAGCGGACGAAACGAAATTAAATATGTAAAAAAACTGTAAAAGTGGGAGATAAAATGAAAAATTCTTGCCGCGTAGGCATTTGCGGATATTTTGGATTTGGTAAAAATTTGCTGAACGGACAAACTGTAAAAACCAAAATTGTAGCCGAAACACTGCAGGAGAAACTGGGGATGGAGCAGGTACGTCTGCTGGATTTTGCCAAAGGCGCGAAAAATCTGCTTCTTTTGCCTTTTCGCCTGCTGGCTTTGCTCCATGTATGCCGTAATGTGATTATTTTGCCGGCGCAGAACAGCCTGCGTTTTTTTGTGCCTGTACTGGCACTATTAAATGTGTTT
>CALXJH010000072.1 GCA_944388555.1 uncultured Clostridia bacterium | reverse complement strand
ACGCGGCAAAAAAAGCCGCGTGCCGCCCGCCTGCTTTTATGCTTTTCCCACTTTGCGGTCCCTAAAATATGTCGCTCCAAAAATATTGCAGAAAACAAAGCACGAGATATATAGAACCGTAGATTATCAAGTAGCGAAGCATATACACAAAAGCCTCCCCGGCGTTTAGCAGCTCTTCTTTCATATTTTTCTCTTTGTAGCCTTGTGCCAAACCTGCCAGAAGATACCATAGAATTAAGTAAAGAAGAAAAAACCTAAACCCATTATAGGAGGCCACATGGGGCTGTCTTTTCCCAAAATTATTTCCAGCACTTGTTCGCATCCCTTTTTTTCATTCTATTTACATCCGGGTTTTACATATGCCCGCCGGCAGATGAAAAATCGTTTATTCACTGTTATCTTCTGCTTGGCAGACTTTACACGGGGCATAGCCTTCCTCTGCGGCGGCTTCCTGCGTTAATATGCGCACATTTTGTGTATTTACCACATATTCACAGTCCGTTTTATGATATTTTTCTCCCGTTTGCGTTACAGCAATCCTATCCGCTTTTGCCGGGGCGCTTGGTTTGTGAGCTGAATATGCGGTTACAAGCCGCGATTTTACGGCACGGCGCAGACAGAAAGGGGAAAGATGTATTAAAATAGATAATTTTGTCCGGAAAAGTTTTTTTCTTGCTTTTCCTGTAAGAATGTGATATACTATCCGCAAAGGTTTGCTATTTTAGGCAAACTAATCCAGGAAAAGAGGCCTTTATACTATGTCGGACAAACGAATGGACACCAAAAAAATTGTCATTTCAGCGCTGTTGGTAGGATTAGCGGTTGTGATTCCCTACATCTCTTTGCCGGTACTGCCGATCCCCGAATTTTCGGTTACGCTGTTTGCACATGTTGCAATTTTAATAGCAATGTTCTTAGGTGTGGAAGTCAGTATTTTAGCTGCGCTTGGCAGTGTTTTGGGATTCTACCTGAAAGGCATGCCTTTGGTGGTCGTTATGCGTGCGGCTTCGCATATCCTATTTTTAATCGTCGGCGCGGTTCTGCTGCGTAAGTGGAAAGACAAAAACTGGTCGGTGTATGTAACGGGCGCGGTTACCGGCGTGATTCATGCACTCTGCGAAGCGGTTGTAGTGGCTTTCTGGTTTCAGTCCAGCGCGGTTTCCACCACTTTTTCGGTTGGCGTTCCCATCTTCTTTCTCCACCATTGCTTTGACTATACCATGGCGGTCATCATCTATTCCGCTTTAACGCGTGCAAGACTGATAAAGTCGGCTGTACGGCTGCCTAAATTCAGAAGATAGCCAACATGTGCATCATTGCTTTGTAAAATGCCGGTTTATACCGGTTTTTTTATACCCATTTGTGCATTTTATTACAACCTTTATCAGCTCGCTTTTTTTACAGCCGAAATGGGAGTGATTTTTGCGGTCGTTTTTGTTTGTTTTGGTTTTCCGCTGCAACGCATACCTGCCGCACCAATCAGTAAAAGCCCACAGCCCAGCAGACCTTGCTGCAAAACAGATTTAAAATCCAGCGTGCTTAAATCGCTTGCACCGGCTGTCCCGGCCAGCAGTAAAATACCTATGAGTGTGATTATTTTAAAAAGTTTCATTGTATACACTTCCTTTCTGTACTCAGTATAGCAAATGAAGTGTACCATAAACAGGACTTTTGCAGAGATTTTGTACATTTTTTACACTTTGCAAAAAAAACGGCGCTGTTTTACCCGCCGCATAGGAAAGCCCCTTAAAAACTGTGTAAAATCAGCAAAATAGGGCAGGCGTACGCTGCAGTCTTTAGGTGCGTGAAATGTTGATTGGCAGGAAGAGAATTTAAAAAATATATTCGGTTGTTTTTATCTTTCACAGGATTTAGAATGTAATCAAAAAGTCCGCCGATGCTGTGTGCATCCGGCGGACTTGCTTTTTTGTAATGGATGGATGCCCTGCCTGCCAAGACAGGGCAATGCAAATCCAATAAAATAAACTTTCTTTTTGGCGTCTTTTGCGGGACAGGCGGGCATACACCTTTACTCTGAAATTTCAATCTGACACATTTTCATGGCGTTTAATGCGTTCTGATGGCTTTCGGGCGTAACGCCTGCACAGCAGGAAGCGTCAACGTAAATGGGCGTTTCGGGGAGTGCGGCTTTGAGCAGAAGCGCATTGGAGATAACGCAGATATCGGTGCACACGCCGACAAGCTCAATGCTTTCAGGCTTGTCTTGCACAATGCGGCGGACAAGCTCTAAAGAACCGAAAGTTGGCTTATCCACAATTTCCGCATTTTCTGTGGATAACGCGGTACTGATTTCCCAGCCGGGCGTATGTTCTATACAGTGTACAACCGGCAGATGTTTTCCTTCCTGCGTTTTAAGATAATTCTTAGGATGGGTATCTCTTGTAAAATAAATTTTTTCACCGCGGTAATCTTCGATTTTTTTCTGTACCAAAGGTAAAATGGCGGCGGCTTCTTTTGTGCCTAATGCGCCGTCTATAAAGTCGTTTTGCATATCCACAACCACTAATATTTTCATAAAATTGTTCCACCTTTCCCTTATCCAAGTTGATTTAGGATTTTTAAAATTGTCTGTTCATCTGCCAGGCCGGGGGAGAAAGCAGTCGCGGAGCCTGCGGCAATGCCCAGCTTGAAAGCCTCGGTATAATCACCGGTGCGAAGAATCCCTGCCAGAAAGCCGGCAATCATAGAATCCCCTGCGCCAACGGTGTTGCGCACTTCGCCTTTTACTGCCGGCATACGAAGAAAATCGCCTGTTTCACTGAGAAAAGCGGCACCTTCTGCGCCTAAGGAAACCAGCACATTGCGTGCGCCCCATTTCTGCAAAGTCAGCGCCTGCTTAAAAAGTGTTTCTTCGTCGGGTGCCGGCGCGCCGAACAAATCGGAAAGCTCTTGCTTGTTCGGTTTTATAAGAAAAGGTTTGTACGGTAAGGTGCTGCGCAGCAAATCGCCGGCGGCATCGACTGTAAACAGAATGTGTTTGCCTTGCATACGCCGCATGATTTGTGCGTAAAAATCTGCGCCAAGCCCCGGCAGCACGCTCCCGGATAAAACAAGTATATCGCCGCCTTTTACACGGTCTAAACGCGTAAATAACGCTGCTTTAGCGGCGGGGTCTGCGTGCGGGCCCTGCCCGTTGAGTTCGGTTTCTTCTTTATCCTTGATTTTGATATTGATACGCGAAAAACCTTCTTGCAGACAGATAAAATCGGTGTTTACCTGCTGCTGCCGCGCAAGCCGCGCAATTTCCTGTCCGGTAAATCCTGCAATGAAGCCAAGCGCCGTGCTGGGAATGTGCAGGGCGGTGCATATTGTAGATACGTTGAGACCCTTGCCGCCAAAGCACACCGTTTCTCCTTGTGTGCGGTTGGTTTGCCCCATGCAAAGCGGGGATGCCGGAAAGACGGTGTAATCAATGGCGGGATTGCATGTTAATGTGTATACCATAACTTTACAGCGCTTCTAAAAAGCTTTTGATTTTTTCAGCTAAGATCTGATGTCCTGCGTCAGACGGATGCAGTCCGTCCGGCATCAGTTTTTCTTTGATTAGCGGAACGGCCGGCTGCATGCCGCTTACAGCATACAAATCCAGCACCGGAAATGCGTAGTATTCCGCCACTTCTTTCAGGACCTTCACATAGTCTTTGAGTATATGTCCCGTACTGTTTTTTTCCTGCTCATTTGCGCGGTGCAAAGGGGTAAGTACAACAATTGGCTTGCCGCAGTATTTGCTTGCTAAGCCTTCAAAGAGCAGGTGGCATGCCCCGTAAAAAGTATAAGGATCGCGGCTTTCAAAGGTGCCGATTTTGGCATCGCCATGGCCATAATCGTTGGTTCCGCCGAATACTACCACTAAATCGGCGTTGTCCGGCAACATGGGGAAGCGGCTCACAAAATCCTGATCGTGTACCGGGGTTTCAGACGGCACGGTTTTGCGCGCAATTCTTGTTCCGCCGATTCCGCAATTATATACCTTTTTAACTTTTGTAATTTTCTCGAATACAGAAACATAGCATTTTTTAGGGCTGCTCGCGCCGGAGCCCTGCGTGATGCTGTCTCCTAAAAATACAATGTTTTTTCCTTTCAAATCCATAAAAATCCATCCTTTCTATGCTGATTGTAACATATACGCACAAAAATGTAAAGAGGAATCCGGTTTTGTTTGAAAGGAGAATTATTATAGTTGACTTTTTAAAAGCAAACTGATATACTTTAAAAAACAAAAAGTCTATAGGGCGGTCGAAAGGCGGGAGCAATGCGATATGGAAATGGATAAAAAAGGGATGCCCATCTGGAATACCACATGGATAGAGGATGAGTTTTTAACCATAACCGAACACGAAAACGGCGAGCGGTATGCGTATCTTCTGTTTGAGCCGGAAAAAATCATCTATGTAAAAAATGCATGCCTTACCGAAACGTATGTGCAAGGCAAAGATTATATTTTAGAGGGGCGAAAACTCATTTTAACGCCGCAAAGCCGCATGTTTTATTTTACACAGGAACAGCTCTACGGAAACGGATTTCCGGAACAAAATCATTTTGTACGGGACGACGGAAGACCTTGTTTGCATGCGGAAGGTACTTTTTTTCATGAACGTCAGATTGCGGTGACCTATACCTGCCGTAACCAATGGCAGGGCTATATTCCGCCCTGCCAGGGGCAAGCTTTAAAACCTTTCTTACAAAAATTGAAACAAGGGGAAAGTGTAAATATTGTGCTGTACGGCGACAGCATTTCGGAAGGCGCCAATGCCAGCGGCCGTCCCGGCGGATGTCCGCCGTATCTGCCAATATGGGGAGAGCTGGTAATAAACAGTCTGCAAAAACAGTTTCCAAATGCGGATATACAGTTTTTTAATCCGTCTGTAGGCGGAAAATGCAGCAAATGGGCGGTGGAAAACGCAAAAACACTGGTGAATGTGCATCATCCTGATTTGGTGATCCTTGCCTTTGGCATGAACGGAGGATATGAACCGCCGGTGTTTCAGTCGCATATCCGGCAGGTGATGGAAATTGTGCGCGCTGAAAATCCAGACTGTTCCTTTGTTTTGGTTGCCACGTCTTTGCCCAATCCCATTTTAACCAATCCAAAACATCCGTTTTGCAAATATCAGGAAAGCTACCAGCATGTACTGGCGCAGCTGTGCGGCGAAAATACTGTGATGGCAAACGTAACGGAGGTACATAAATACCTGATGCAAAGAAAGCATTTTATTGACCTTACAGGAAACAACGTAAATCACCCGAACGATTTTTTAGTGCGTATTTATGCGCAATGCGTGCTTACAACACTTAAAGAAAAGGAGAAAGAATCATGCTGAATGAAACCGTGAGAACTTATTTGAAACAAAATCCACAATATAAAACCAGAGAGGAAACAGATGTTTTTTTCCCGTATGCGTCGTCTTTTTCTTATGTCGGCATGCTCGATGACATGGCAAGGTTTATACAAGATAACCAGCTCAAAGAAACAGAAGCCTGGAAAGCATTTGTACAGCAGTTCCGAACAGATGTGGATACCGCTGCCAATGCCTGGAGGGGTGAATACTGGGGAAAAATGATGCGCGGTGCCTGCATTACGTATCAGTATACAAGGGATGCGCATCTGTATGACATCTTAGCAGACACCGTTTTGGATATGCTGACCACACAGGACGATTTGGGCAGATATTCTACCTACAGCGTCGAGGGAGAATTTAACGGCTGGGATTTGTGGAGCCGTAAATACGTACTTTTAGGATTTTTACATTTTCATGAAATTTGCACCGATCCTGTGCTGCGGGAAAAAGTGCTTGAAAGCGCGAAGCGGCATTTAGATTATATCATTGAAAAAATCGGAAACGGTGCCGGACAGAAGAAGATTACGCAAACCTCAGATATCTGGGGGGGTGTAAATTCAAGCTCCATTTTAGAACCGGTTATGCGTATGTATAATGCGACCGGCAAGGAAAGTTATCTAACTTTTGCCGCCTATATTGTACAGGAAGGCGGCGCGGCTTCCGGCAATATCTTTCAGATGGCATACGAAAATGAGCGGATGCCGTATGCGTATCCGGTGGTAAAAGCCTATGAGATGATGTCCTGCTTTGAAGGCTTGCTGGAATATTACCGCGTTACGAAAATCGAAAAATGGAAAACAGCGGCAATCAACTATGCAAAAGGCATTATAAAGACAGACGTTACGGTTGCCGGATCCTGCGGCTGTACGCATGAACTGCTTGATCATTCCGCTATGACGCAGACGCTTACTTCTTACAGGGGCAGGATGCAGGAAACCTGTGTGACGGTTACTTGGATGAAATTGTGTATGCAGCTGCTGTGCCTGACCGGAGATATCGTATTTGCAGAGGAAATTGAAAAATCTATTTTTAACGCGCTTTACGGAAGCATAAACACGATGAAAAGCCCGCATAACGGCGGACTGATGTTCGACAGCTACAGCCCGCTTTTAAAATATCACCGCGGAATGGCCATCGGAGGTTTGCAGACTTTAAACGGTATCTATTTTTACGGCTGCTGTGCGGCAATCGGAGCGGCAGGAACAGGGTTTGCCCCGCAGTTTACCTTGCAGTCTACCAAGAATGGATTGGTTATGAATACATACGCGGCAGGAAAAATTCACACCGTTTCGCCGCAAAATCAAAGCGTGCTTTTAAATGTTGAAACGGAATATCCGGTGGAAGATACGGTAAAAATTACCCTCTCTATGCAGCAGGAAGAAACGTTTGAACTGCTGCTGCGGATTCCCGCGTTTGCGAAAAGCGCCGAGGTGCTGGTAAACGGGTATGCCGGCCAGGCCGTTCCGGGCAGCTATTGCAGTCTGCATCGCACCTTTAAAGACGGAGATGTGATTGAACTTAGATTTTGCGTCGCCGCGCAAATCATACCCGCACAGCCAAATCCGGAGGATCCGGACAGCGAAAAACACATTGCCATCAAGCGCGGCGCACTGGTTTTGGCACGGGACGCGCAAGTGACGGATGATGTGGGGCAGGTATTGCATTATCAGAATAATATTTATCTGAAAAAAATCAACAGCGTCAATCTTACAACCCAGTGTCAGTACATTGTGTCTACCGACCAGGGCGACGCGACCATCATGATTGATTACGCTTCGGCAGGTAAAACATGGGATAAAAATTCCGAAATGGAATGTTGGTTTCCCATTGCGGAATACTAATTCAATAAGAAGCGCTTTATTTTAGCCTATTAGCAAGCGGCAAAAGCCGCCGGAAAGCATTTCCTTTCCGGCGGCTTTTTTAGTACTTGCATGCAAAAAAATACCCCCCGGTTCTCCTGGGGGAAGATAAAAAGCATTTTATGTGAGAAAAAACTATGCCGTAAAATAGAAAATGGTTTAACACGCATTACGAAAAGAATCGTATGCAGGTTTCGACGATACGGCGTTTTATTATATATATGTAGCAATATATAATTATAAAACAAGAATATTTAAATGTTCCAGTAAGATTTTAAGTCCCATCAAAATTAAAATGATTCCGCCGGCAAGCTCTGCCTTGCTTTTGTATTTGCAGCCGAACACATTGCCAATCTGAATGCCGACAGCCGACAAAACAAAGGTCGTACAGCCAATCAGTAAAATGGCAATCCAGATATTGACGCTCAAAAACGCAAAGGTGATCCCAACAGCCAGTGCGTCAATGCTGGTTGCAATCGCAAGCGGCAGCATAGCGCGAAAGGCAAAAGATGTATCCTGCGTTTCGGCAGACTTGCGGGATTCTAAAATCATGCTGCCGCCGATAAACAAAAGCAGGATAAACGCAACCCAGTGGTCGATACTTGTAATCAGCCGTTCAAATTGCTTGCCAAGAAAAAAGCCGATTAAGGGCATGAGTGCCTGGAATCCGCCAAAATAAAGTCCCGCACAGATACAATGTTTCCAGTTTGTCTTCTTTACCGAAAGGCCTTTGCATACCGAAACCGCAAATGCGTCCATAGACAGACCGACAGCAATAATAAACAGTTCAATGGTACTCAAAATACATCATCCTTAAGCTCATAGTCTTATTATTGTATCATGCGGAGCGGCGTTTGTCAAGAAAGCAAAAAACAATACGCTTTCTTATTGACAATTTTGCCTGCTGCGTATATAATATTCTGTTGGATTATTCATTGCAAACAGGCATAGAGGAGTGTGTTTTTATGGAATATGATGTGATGCATATTTTGTTTGACTGCGCAGTTATTTTACTTTCTACAAAAGCGTTTGGCATGCTGACCAGAAAACTGGGACTGCCGCAGGTGGTTGGCATGATTCTTGCCGGTCTGTTTATAGGTCCTGCGATTGTCGGAAACCTGGGGATCGGAAATTTTAAAGGGATTATTCATCCGACGCAAATCGAGATGGATGTATTGCAGAGTTTTTCTCAGATTGGTGTTGTATTTATTCTTTTTTCCAGCGGACTGGAAACAGATTTTAAGGAACTTAAACGCAGCGGCGCAGCAGCGACAACCATTGCGGCAGCCGGCGTGCTTTTGCCCATTGCTTTAGGCTGCTTGACTGCGCTTTTGTTTATGGGCTGGCCAGCCAAACCTATCCAGCATGGATTGCTCATGAATGCCTTGTTTGTTGGGGTTATTCTGTCGGCAACCAGCGTGGGCATAACGGTGGAAACCCTTCGGGAATTGGGAAAACTTAATACGAAAGTGGGAACCACCATTTTAAGTGCTGCTATTATTGATGATGTTTTGGGGATCATTGCACTCTCGGTACTGTCCGGGCTAAACGGCGGCGGCAATATTATGCAGACGCTTGTCAAAGCAGCTGGCTTTTTTGCGTTTGCAATCGGCGTCGGTTTGATTCTGCGCTGGCTGTTTACCAAGCTGGTGCATAAATATCCGCACAAACGCAGAACAAGTATTTTTGCACTGGTTATGTGTTTTCTGTTCGCCTTCTGTGCAGAGGAATATTTTGATATCGCCGCCATCACAGGCGCTTATATGGCAGGACTTATGCTCAGCGGCCTGGAGGATACTTCTTTTGTAGACCGCAAAGTGGTTGTAAGCGGCTATATGATTTTTACCCCGATGTTTTTCTCTTATATAGGAATCACCGCTGATTTCAGCCATTTCCGTATAGCCGGGCTGGTGTTTGCAATTGCTTTTGTATGCGTAGGGATTATCAGTAAAATTATAGGCTGCGGGGTAGCTGCGCGTGCGTTCCGGTATTCGAAACGGGATTCTTTGTCTATCGGCTGCGGCATGATTGCAAGAGGAGAGGTTGCGCTCGCGGTGTATGCCGCCGGTCAGGGTCTGATTTACTATGAAAACGGCAATCTTGTAGGCATCGATCCTTTGGTGGCAACCATCTTTCTCATTATTTGCACTTCCGTATTTTGCCCGATACTGTTAAAGCTTGCATTTAAAAATCAGGTGCACAGCAAGGTGACTGATCAGCCGCAGAAAGTCTTCATTTCATCCGAGGCACTGGAAAATATGCCGGATAATGCCGAAGGAAATGATGTGCACCAGACGCAAAATCAATAATATTTTAAAAAACACGGTTGTCTTTTTATAAATTTGCCTTTGCGCTGCTCCTTTTTAGTGGGTTTGTAAATAAAGAATATAAAAACTAAAAAAATTTTTTATAAAAACTTGATTTTTGTAAAAAATAGGTGTATAATCAAGGCAACAAAGGATGATAGATGGGTATGAATAAGTCGTAATTTCTGCAATGACGCGGTAAATTCCGGCTTATTATCTTTTTTATCATTATTGTAAAACTTTCCAGAGAAGTAAAGAACAGGGCTTTGCTCTAACAGTTGAAGGAAGTGAAATTTATGGATATCATGAAAATCATCCTGGACATTGAAAATAAGGCAATGGATGTTTTAAATTCCGTTGACAAAACCCAGGAAGAGCAAAAAACAGAACAAAAAATGGCGGAAATGGAGCGTTCCTTTGCACAGCAGACCGAAAAGCGTATCTCCGAGCTGAAAGAAAAATATGCACAGTCTCTTGCAAGCGAAGTGAAGGCGCTTGAGAAAAAAGAAGCCATGCAGGAACAGAAAATCATTGATATTTATGAAATGAAACAGAAAACGTGGGTGGAAGATATTACCAAACGTATTATAGAAGGCTAAAGGAAGTGAGTGCATGATTGCAGAAGTGATTAAAAATTCTGCCGCGAACGCTAAAATCCACGCCAAACGTAAATACAGCTTATCTCCGCAGGACTATGAAAAAATGGTCGCTTTTTCAACCGTGTCGCAGCTTGCAGCTTTTCTGAAAAACAATCCGGCGTATCGCGACGCGCTGCAGGATGTTTCTCCTGAAACGATTCATCGTGCTGAATAGGAAAAACGGCTTAAAAACCTTATCAGCAACGACATTCAATCCCTGCTTACATTTGCCGGCGCAACCGCTAAATCTTTCCTGCAGCTGTATGTTGTCCGGGATGAAATATGGAATCTGAAAATTTTATTGCGTCTTCTGTTCCAGCCAAGTGAACGCTATGCCAATTATATCCAAACGGGCACGTTGGACTATGAAAAGTTAGCACGGGCAACAACGTTTGAACAATTTGTAAGCGAGCTTAAAAACAGTATCTATTATAAAGTTTTGCAGCCGTATCTTGCACAGCCCGGCAAGCAGACGCTTTTTGAATTGGAAACCGCGCTGGATTTGTTTTATCAGGATCTGACCTTTGACTACATAAAAAAATATCTTTCCAAGGATGAGGCGAAACTGACCATCAAAGCTTATGGCGCCGAAGTGGATTTGCAGAATATCTTATTTATTATCCGTGCAAAAGTGTATTACGGCTTTACTGCCGAACAGATTTATCCGTATATACGCGGCAGAAATTACCGGCTCAAAGAATCGGATATTAAAAATCTTGCGGAAGCGACGGATCGCCAGACTGCTCTGGATGCTGTGCGCGCTACCTGCTACCAAGAGGTGTTTGACGGAAATTTAAACGGCATAGAAGCGAAAATTAGCGCATACACCTTGAAAATGTTTAAAAAGGCATTTAAGTTAAAGCCTTATTCGATTGAAAGTATTCTTTGTTATATCAAAATCCGAGAGGTTGAGATCCGGAACGTGATTATGATCACAGAAGGAATCCGTTACGGACTTCCGCCGCAGGAAATCAGAAGCTATATTATTGGCATGGACTAAGGGGGTGGCAACTTGATAGAAAAATTAAAACTAATCAATTTAATCGGCGCAAGAAGTAAACTGGATGAAATCATTGAAACGTGTATTTTAGACAGTGAGGTACAGTTTGAAAATCCGCTGACAGTGATCAAAGAAACCAAAGGCTTTGACGTACATATGCAGGCAAATCCATACAGCGATGTCATGAAGCGCTACGAGCAGGTGTTTGATTATGCCGGCGTGGATTACAGTGCAGTCAAAAAGCATAAGGGCGGGTATACGCACGACCAGCTCTGGGCGTTTATTGACCGGTTTGACAATCAAATTCATCATTTGGGAGAAGAAGCGGAACGGCTGGAACGGGAAAAAGAAAAAATTGAAAAAATTATTCAGACTTTAACGCCTATTCAGGGGGCAGATGTACATTTAGATTATCTGGCGCGTCTTAAGTTTATGAAATTCCGTTTCGGCAGGCTGCCCAATGACAGTTACGCAAAAATGGACGCTTATTTAGAAAAATTGCCCACGTATTTTGTTGAAGTGCAGAAAGATAAGAATTATACATACGGATTCTATTTTGTCTCTTCTCACATGGCAAAAAAAGTGGATCACATTTTTGCTTCCCTGTATTTTGAGCGGGAATGGATTGAAACCGAAAATGAAGGAACCCCCATGCAGGTCATTGAAACACTGAAAAATAAAATCAGTGACATCGATGCGCAGGCTGCGAAATACCGTAAAGAATTTGATGAAGTATTGCAGAAGAAGAAAGACATGCTTATGGATGACTATGCAATCGTAAAATATTATTATGAATGCAATGCGTTAAAGAAGAATGCGGTATATACGAAAAATACTTTTTATCTTACCTTCTGGGCAGATGAAAAAGTGGTACAAAAGATTCAAGATTGCATAGAAAATCAACCGGAATATAAAATGATTGCAGAAGAACCGGAAAAGCTGGGCGAGCAGATCCAAACACCTACAAAACTCAAAAATTTGCGTATTTTCAAGCCTTTTGAGGAATTTGTCAAGATGTATGGCGTGCCGCGGTACAATGAAATGGATCCGACGCCGTTTTTAGCCATCGTATACACGCTGCTGTTCGGTATGATGTTCGGCGATCTGGGGCATGGCATTTGTCTTTTGTTCATCGGACTTTTGCTTACCTGGAAGAAAAAGGGCGGCTTTATTGCAAATCTCTTGATTCCAGTCGGCATTTCGTCCGCTATTTTCGGCGTTTTATACGGAACGTGCTTTGGATTTGAAGGTGAAGAAGCCATTATCCATCCGCTCTGGTTTACCCCTATGGAACAAATGACGCGTATCCTCATTACTACCGTTGCAATCGGTGCGGGGATTATCCTGCTGTGTATGCTGTTTAATATTATTAACGGCATCAAACAGAAAAATTGGCAGAAAATTCTGTTTTCACAAAACGGAATTGCCGGCATTGTTTTGTATGCCTGTGCGCTGTATATGGGTGTTTCCATTTTTATGGGCAGCAAATATCCGTTTGTCGCGATTGTAATCGGCATTGCAATTTCTTTGATTCTCATCTTTCTGCAGGAGCCGCTGGCAAAACTCGCGGAAAGAAAAAAAGAATGGATGCCAAAGGAAAAAGGCGGATTTTTGGTACAGTCGTTCTTTGAACTGTTTGAAATTCTTTTAAGCTTTGTCACCAATACCATGTCTTTTGTCCGTGTCGGCGCTTTTGCGTTAAACCACGCCGGTATGATGAGCGTCGTTTTGCTGTTTATGCACCAGATGAACGGTGCCGGATCGGTGATTATCGCAATTTTCGGTAATCTGCTGGTTATGGGCATTGAAGGCTTGATTGTAGGCATCCAGGTATTGCGTTTGGGATTCTATGAAATGTTCAGCCGTTTCTATGACGGTGACGGCAAAGCATTTCATACAACGATTGAATAAAATTTGGAGGTAAAAATCATGAAAACACTGTTAATTTTTGTTATGGTAACTTTAGCAATTGCAATGCCTTTGGTGGCACATTACGGACTGAAACTCAGAGGAAAAACAGTAAAAACTGTTCTTGGCGTTAATCTGCTTTCCTTTTTCGGTATTTTGGCGGTATTTACAGTTGTGCTTTGGAACGGCTCCAGCGTACTGGCTGCCGGCGCAGATCCTGCGGTAACTTCTGAAGGCATGAAATTTTTGGCAGCAGCGCTTTCAACAGGTCTTGCTTGTATCGGTGCTGGTATCGCCGTTGCGGCAGCGTCTTCTGCAGCCCTTGGCGCAATTTCTGAGGATTCTTCCATTATGGGTAAATCCCTCATTTTCGTTGCGCTGGCAGAAGGTATCGCGCTTTACGGCTTGCTCATTTCCTTTATGATTATTGGTTAAGAGAAGAGGAAAAGATATGAAATATTTTTTGCTCAGTGATAATGTAGATACACAAATCGGTATGCGGCTGTCAGGGGTCGAAGGGGTTGTTGTGCATGACGCGGAAGCGTTTAAGGCAGCCTTCGATAAGGCGAAAAACGATCCGGATATCGCCGTGCTCTTAATTACCGAAAAATTAGTAAATTTAGCGCCTGAATACATTGAAGAACAGAAAGTCAACAACAAAATCCCGCTGGTCGTTGAACTGCCTGACCGGCATGGATCGGAACGTCCGGATGACTATATTTTGAACTATGTAAAAGAAGCAATTGGCGTTAAACTCTGAGAAAGGAAGTGATACTATGCCATCCTATGATGCGCTTGAAGCATTTTCCGGCGCCATTATTGAAGAAGCGGAAAAGGAAAAGCAGGAGCTTTTAGAAGAATTGACTGCCGAAATGGAACAACGTATGAAAGCCAAAGAAAAAGAATTGTCCGCCAAACAGGAGAGTGCGGTAGGTGCCGAATTGGGTAAGCTCGTTATGCAGCAAGGCGTAGAGCTATCCAAAATTAAAAACGAAAGTAAAAGAAAACTGATTGCCAAACGTGCGGAGATATTTGAAAAAGTCTTTGCACAGGTAACAGAAAATATTCGCGCTTATACAAAAACACAGGCGTATAAAGACAAAGTTGCAGCAGATTTTCAGGCGGTTTTAAAGGAAATCGGTAAAAGTCCCTACACTTGCTTTGTTACACAGGAAGATGTAGACCTGATAAAGGATGCCAAGGTTTCAAATGCGGATATTATTGGCGGGTTTATCTTAGAAGCGCCCCAAAAAGGGCTTTATTTCGACTGCTCGCTGCGTGCAAAAATACAACAGCAAAAATCGTATTTTTACGCAAACAGCGGGTTGGTGATTGATTAAAGCCTGCGGCAAACAGTTAGGAAAGGACGGATTTCATGAGTGCAAAACAAGCTTTCATATATGGAATTAACGGTCCGGTTGTAACCGTTAAGAATGCACCGTGGCTTCAAATGCTGGAAATGGTGTATGTCGGGACGGAACGTCTGATTGGGGAAGTCATTGCCGTACATGGAGATAAAACGGTAATACAAGTCTATGAAGAAACAACCGGCCTTAAAATCGGAGAACCGGTGGAGGGAACCGGCGCGCCCATGTCAGTTACATTGGGGCCGGGCCTCATCGGCGATATATTTGACGGTATTGAGCGGCCTTTAAAACAAATCGAAAACAGCTCGGGCGGATTTATTTCCCGCGGTCTGATGCCCGATGCTGTGGATATGGATAAAAAATGGGAGGTTAAAATCACCGCCAAAGAAGGGGATGCGGTTATGCCCTGCAGTATAATCGGCGAGGTGACCGAAACCAGTCTGATTGTAAATAAGGTGATGGTTCCCCCGGATGTGGAAGGGGTTATCACAAAAATTGTGCCCTCCGGAACGTATACGTGCAGAGATATATTGGCAACGGTGCGTACTAAAAACGGGCAGGAAATACCAATACAATTGATTCAAAAATGGCCGATTCGTAAAGCGCGTCCGTATCAGACCAGAGAAACCATCAGCAAACCGCTGATTACAGGACAGCGCGTTATTGATGTGCTGTTCCCGCTGGCAAAAGGCGGTACGGCGGCTATCCCCGGTGGTTTTGGTACCGGAAAAACCATGACGCAGCATCAGCTTGCAAAATGGTCGGACGCGGAAATTATTATTTACATAGGCTGCGGAGAACGCGGCAATGAAATGACGCAGGTATTAGAGGAATTTACCGGACTGATTGACCCGAAATCCAATCAGCCGCTGATGAACAGAACGCTTCTGATTGCCAACACCTCCAATATGCCGGTGGCGGCGCGTGAAGCTTCTATTTACACCGGTATTACCATTGCGGAATATTATAGGGATATGGGTTATCATGTCGCGATTATGGCTGACTCTACTTCCCGATGGGCAGAAGCGCTGCGTGAAATTTCCGGCCGCTTGGAAGAAATGCCGGCGGAAGAAGGATTCCCGGCGTATTTGCCTTCCAGACTTTCAGAATTTTATGAGCGGGCAGGCTATGTAACCAATCTAAACGGCACGGTGGGTTCTGTTTCTATTATTGGCGCGGTTTCTCCGCAGGGCGGCGACTTTTCTGAGCCGGTTACCCAAAACACCAAACGTTTTATCCGCTGTTTCTGGGGCCTTGATAAGGCACTGGCTTATGCGCGGCATTATCCTGCGATCAACTGGCTGGGCAGCTACAGTGAGTATGTAGACGATTTGGCGCAGTGGTATGAGGAAAATGTTGCGCCGGACTTCATTGAAAAACGGGCGGATGTTGTTCGTATTTTGCAGGAAGAAAGCGGATTGATGGATATTGTAAAACTGATTGGCGCAGATGTTTTGCCGGAAGACCAAAAACTGACTCTTGAGATCGCAAGAGTCATCCGCGTTGGATTCCTGCAGCAAAATGCGTATCATCAGAACGATACCTATGTGCCTTTAGATAAACAGTATAAAATGCTTACGACCATTTTATATTTATACGACAAATGCAAAAAGTGGGTCAATGAAGATGCAATTCCGCTTTCGCAAATCAGCAAAACGGGTATTTTTGCGGACGCGGTGAAAATGAAGTATGATATAGCAAACAACGAAACAGAAAAATTTGATCAGTTTAAAGAAAAAATAGACGCGCTTACGTTTTAGGAGGTGAGGTAAGTTGAATAAACAATATATGGGATTGCGCGATATCAGCGGTGCGCTGGCAGTCATTGAACCGATGGAAAACGCCTCCTATGACGAAATTGTGGAAGTGAAACTGCGCGACGGCGAAGAAAGACTTGCCAGAATTGTCGAACTAACCGAGGATTATGCGGTTGTACAGGTTTTTGAAGGGACCAAAGGCATGTCGCTCGAAAATACCATTACGCTGCCCACCGGAAAGCCGCTGATGCTTCCGCTTTCAAAAGAAATCATGGGCAGAATGTTTGACGGATGCGGCAGGCCGATTGATGGGTTGGGACCTGTGTATTCCGATCAGGAAATGGATATTAACGGTAAACCGATGAACCCTGTATCACGTGAATATCCCCGTTCTTTTATTCAAACAGGCATTTCTGCGATCGACGGACTTACAACCCTAATCCGCGGCCAAAAGCTTCCTATCTTTTCCGGCAGCGGTTTGCCGCATGATCAGCTGGCTATGCAAATTGCAACACAAGCCAAGATCGCGGACGACGAAGGAAAAAATTTTGGTATTGTTTTTGCGGCAATGGGTGTTAAATATGACGTTGCCAACTATTTTATAAAGTCATTTGAAAAAACAGGTGCCATCGGACGGTCGGTTATCTTTATCAACACTTCGTCCGACCCGGTTGTTGAGCGCATTTTAACACCAAGGTGCGCACTTACAGCCGCCGAATATCTGGCATTTGAACATAATATGCACGTGCTGGTTATCCTGACCGATATTACTTCTTACTGTGAAGCAGTGCGTGAAATTTCCTCTTCTAAGCAGGAAATCCCTTCCCGAAAGGGCTATCCGGGTTATCTTTATTCTGACCTGGCGTCATTATACGAGCGTGCCGGCATGCTGAAGGGCAAAGAAGGTTCTATTACCCAGATCCCGATCCTCACCATGCCAAACGACGATATTACGCATCCGATTCCCGACCTTACCGGATATATCACCGAAGGCCAGATTGTATTAGACCGCGTTTTGAGTCAGAAGGATGTGTATCCGCCTGTTTCGGTTCTTCCGTCTTTGTCCCGTCTGATGAAAGACGGTATCGGCGAGGGATTTACAAGGGAAGATCATCCGGAAGTGTCCAACCAGTTGTTTGCCGCCTATGCAAAGGTACAGGATATCCGCGCACTTGCGTCGGTTATCGGTGAAGATGAACTTTCCGAAACGGATAAATTATATATTGCTTTTGGTAAGGCATTTGAAAAAGAATTTATCGGACAGGGAAGAGAAGAAAACAGAGAAATGACTTTAACGCTCGAAATTGCATGGCGTCTTTTGGGTATGCTGCCGGTAGAAGAGCTTGACCGAATTTCTCCCGACACCATCCGAAAATATTATAAGCAGTAATGCCGGTAAAAGGGAAAGGCGGTGTGTGTAAATGCCAATGGTTCCGACAAAAGGAAATTTGATTATAGCGAAAAATACATTACAGCTAAGCAGGACGGGCTATGAACTTTTAGATAAAAAACGGAATATTCTGATCCGCGAAATGATGGCTTTGATTGATAAGGCGAAGATGATTCAGGAACAGATTGCAACCACTTTTACCCAGGCATATGGCGCGCTGCAGCGGGCGAATGTGGAGCTGGGCATTGAAACGGTGGAGAAAATCGGGTTAGCGGTAGATGTGGAAAACAGCCTGGAAGTCAAATTTCGCAGCGTTATGGGGGTTGAAATTCCGGTTGTTACGATGCAGGAAACAGAACTAAAACCCTCTTTTGGTTTTAAAAGTACCGCTTCTTGCCTGGATGAAGCAATTGCGCGCTTTAATGACGTTAAAAAAATGACCAAATTGCTGGCAGAAATCGAAAATTCTGTATTTCGTCTTGCAGACAGCATTAAAAAAACGCAGAAAAGAGCCAACGCGCTGAAAAATATCATGATTCCCCGCTACGAAGAAGAAACCAAGCGTATTGCAAACGCATTGGAAGAAAAAGAGCGAGAGGAATTCTCCAGACTAAAAGTGATTAAAAATCAAAAAGCAGCAAAATAAATGAAAAGTCCGGGAAACAGGAATCCCCGGACTTTTTTTAAAAAAAGCTTGACAGATTTTGTAAAATCGGGTATAATTATTTCTTGTTTGGGGGTGTAGCTCAGCTGGGAGAGCACCTGCCTTGCAAGCAGGGGGTCAGGAGTTCGATTCTCCTCATCTCCACCACCATAGCGCAGCAAACGACGCTGCATAAGGAAATACCCGCGCATTGCGCGGGTATTTTTTATATTCCGTTGTTGTTTTTTGTGCTTTGTCTGCAAAATAAGTAAAGCGGGCATATCTGTTTGTTTGCAAGCCCGTTTTGGCAGAAGTAAGCAGCCCGTGCGTACTTTTTTGCACATTCTCTATAAGGGGTGGGCGCACTTACTTTACGCCGGATCGGACGTTGCTTTGTTCGTTTTTTGCAAAAAACAGGATTTTTGTATGCCGCCGTTTTGCTTTAAAAAACGCGTGACTTGCCTGGGGGTTGGCAAGCCCGCATTTTCGCAATGCATGACAGCTTCTGATGCCTTCACGCCGTCATATACAACCGATTGGATACGTCTTGTCTGTTTACAAACCAATAAAAATGTGCTATACTTACATACAAACATGTGCTAAATACATGCAGAAAAGGAGGATGCGTATGCAGGATATCTACGAAAAAATCAAGCAAGACTGTTTGTCCGCAAACGAAAAAGATCCGATTCAACTGTTTTTGGAAATTGCCCGGAAAGAATATGTTTCTATACACGGACCGGAGCATCATGTGTTAGACGGCGCCTGCTTGCTGACCGCACTTAAAAATGCCGGCGTAAACTTTGATTTAAAAAAAGCCTTAGATACCCTTGAAATGCGGGGAAAACAAATGCCGGGCGCAATATGCGGACAATGGGGCGTGTGCGGATCTGCGGCTTCTGTGGGCGCGGCGCTTGCTATTTTACATGAAACCGGACCACTTTCACAAAATAGCTATTATAAGGACAATCTAAATTTGGTTGCACAGTGTCTTACGAAAATTGCGGAGGTCGGCGGCCCGAGATGCTGTAAGAGAAATGCGTTTTTATCTTTGCAGACGGCAGTTGCATTTGTCAAGGCGCGGTATGGGATTTCACTTCCTCAAACTCGGCCGGCTTGTGTATTTTCAGATAAAAATTTGCAGTGCCTGCAACAGCAGTGCCCTTTTTTCAAAGGAGGAAAAAATGCGTAGAAAGCTGAAAGTTGCTTTTGTTTGTGTGCATAATGCTTGCCGCAGTCAGATTGCAGAGGCGCTCGGAAAGCATTTGGCATCGGATGTGTTTGAATGTTATTCGGCAGGAACTAAAATCCGCGATTCTATTCAGCCCGATGCAGTGCGTCTTGTTAAAGAAAAGTATGGTATTGATATGGAAAAAACGCAGTTTCCAAAGCTGCTTGAGGATATTCCACAGCCGGATATCCTGATTACCATGGGCTGTGATGTCGAGTGCCCGACGCTTGCGTGCGCTTACCGCGAGGATTGGGGGCTGAAAGATCCGAGTGGTATGCAGGATGCGGCATTTCAAAATATAATACGGCAAATTGAAGAAAATGTACGGATTTTGCGTGCGCGCGTGCTGGAAAACGACGCGTGTTTTACAAAACCTTGACCTGCATTTAACCTGCTTTTTGTTGCATTTTTTTGCAAATTGTGATATACTAATTAAAATAAATGGTTCTTGATGCGTAAGGTATGAGGTGAAAAAATGAAGATAATGTTTGCGTCTGATTTGCATGGCTCTGCTTTTTATGCTGAAAAGATGCAGGAAATCTTTCAGGCAGAACAGGCAGAAACGCTGGTTTTATTAGGGGATCTTTTGTACCACGGTCCACGCAATCCTTTGCCGAAAGCGTATGATCCGCAAAAAGTGGTGCAAATTATAAATAATATGGCAGACCGGTTGATTTGCGTACGCGGAAACTGTGACGCGGATGTGGATCAAATGCTGCTCCAAGTGCCGCTGCTCTCTGATTACGGCGTTTTGTTTTTAGACGAAAAGCGGGTATATATTTCGCATGGACATGTGCTGAATCCCGAAACGCCCATGCCTTTGCAGCAGGGAGATATTCTTATAAACGGGCATACCCATATCCGAACAATCCAGGATTTCGGAAAGTTTGTCTACCTAAACCCCGGATCTATAAGCATGCCGAAGCAAGGGCAGGTACACAGCTATATGCTCTACAGCAACAAAAAATTTACTATGAAAAGCTTAGACGGCGATATTTTAGAGGAATATGAGGTAAAATAAATGTCGATTGAAAAGGTAAAAGCATATTTTAAAAATTATGGAATGGAAAATAGAATTTTAGAATTTCCGGTATCCAGTGCGACTGTCGCACTCGCGGCGCAGGCGCTGGGCTGTAAGCCGGAGCGTATTGCCAAAACACTTTCGTTTCAATGCGGTGATGATAAAGTCATTTTGGTAGTTGCCGCCGGTGACGCCAAAATAGACAACCGAAAGTTTAAAGATATGTTCGGATGTAAAGCCAAGATGCTTTCAGCCGATGCGGTTTTGCAGTGTGTCGGCCATGCTGTGGGCGGTGTTTGTCCGTTTGCTGTACATGACGGGGTTTTGGTGTACTTAGATCAAAGCCTGCGGCGATTTGAAACAGTATTTCCGGCTTGCGGAAGCGCAAATTCGGCAATAGAACTTACGCTTTCAGAACTGGAGGAAACCGCACATCCTGTACAGTGGGTGGATGTTTGTAAAGTGGAACAATGATTGGCATAAGTATAAAAGCTGTCGTTTTGGTTCATTGCTTTTTGCTTTAAAAGGGATTCGGCAAGAGTAATTCAGCGCTGTAATGACGCCAACGGGCTTTTGTATAATTTCTAACGGCGGCACGAGCGTGCCGCTGGCAAGAGGGTTTGGCGCCTGTTCTTACAACTTTCCTCTGTTTCTAAAATGAACGGCACAGGTGCTATGCTTGTTTTTGAACGGAACCATCATTTGATTGGTCGAACAAAATAAAAGGGGCTGGTTGCCTGCCCGCACTGATTATA
>CALXJH010000071.1 GCA_944388555.1 uncultured Clostridia bacterium | reverse complement strand
CCTCCCTTCGTGAACTTAGATTTGTCGAAGGTGTTGTCATCCTTATAAGGTGCCGCATCATTGAAGTTGCCATACTGTGTTTCACAAACCATGCTGTAATAGCCATTCTGCTCTAAAAGCTGCTGATGCGTTCCCCATTCAATTACTTTTCCGTTATTTAATACCAGTATAAGATCTGCGTTTTTAACAGAAGAGATACGGTGTGCGATAATAAAGGTTGTCAGACCCTTGTAGGATCGTTTGAGCGTTTCCTGAATGGAATGCTCGGTTTCCATATCCAAAGCGGAGGTCGTATCATCCAGGATCAAAATGGAAGCGTCCTGCAGCAAAGCCCTGGCGAGCGCAATTCTTTGCTTTTGTCCGCCGGATAACCCTACGCCTCTTTCTCCGACGATGGTATCATAACCATCCGGCATGTTCATAATAAAATCATGCGCGTCGGCTGCTTTGGCAACTTTTACAATATCTTCAAATGAGGCATTTGGTGTGCCGTAAGCGATATTTTCGCGTATGGAATCGGAAAACAAAAATACATCCTGCATCGCAAAAGCTACATTTTTACGCAGAGCGGAAATGTCGATATCTTTGACGTTAATATCGTCTATGTAAACCGTTCCCATCATGGGATCGTAAAATCGGGGTATCAAGTTTGCGAGAGAAGATTTACCGGAACCTGTAGGCCCAATGATTGCAACTGTATCACCCGGATTTGCAGTGAAGTTTACATATTTCAAAACACGTTCATCATCATAAGCGAAAATAACATTTTTAAATGTAACCTTGCCTTTAAACTTAGGAATGGTTAAACCGGCGTGATTATGAATATGCGGTTCTTGGCTGTTTAAGCTCCTTATTTTGATAGAACTTGCCACGAACTGCTGATATTGGTTAATATATGGCGGAAGCTGTAGAATTGGGTTTGTAATGCACCACAAGATACCATTGACGGTTGTCAGCTGACCAATGGTGACAAATCCGGCAATAACCAGGCTGCCGCCTACTAAAATGACAACAACCGTGAACATCTGTACAAAAAAGTTAATAATAGGGAAATGTTTGGCATAGCTTCTGGCAAATGCCATAAAAGCATCGCTGTAACCGTTATTAAACTTTTCAAATTTTTGAATCTCTGCCTGTTCCTTTGTATATGCCTTTACCACGCGGTTTCCGCTGATGTTTTCCTGTACGGCGGAGTTTAGTTTTGACAACGCCTCGCGCATATTTACGAAAATAGGCGCGTTGACTTTAGACATTTTAAATACAAAGTAGGAGATAACCGGAATCAGCAGGCAGATTGCGCCGCCTAAGATTACGCTGACCTGGAACAAAGTGATAACACCCACAACAAATACAAGCAGCTGCTGTATAAGATAGGGGAAGGTGTTTTGAAGCACCACGCGGATTGCTTCCATATCGCCCGACATTCTTGCCATCAAGTCACCTGTCCGGTTATTACTGAAGAAATCAAAGTCTAATTTTTGGAGTTTTTCAAAGAGCTTGCCGCGGATATCCATCATGACAGTTTGGGAAACCCATTCCATCATAAGCTGCCGGACATACCAGGTAATCTGCCGGATAAGCGAACCGGATATCAGCAGGATAATACAAAGCTTTAAAGCGCCTGTGTTTCCGCCGATAATTATGTTGTCTACAATATAGCCGGTTACATAAGGGGTTACAAAAATAACCGTAACATGCAATATTGTGAGAAATACAGAGAAAATCACTTTTCCCCAATGACCTTTAAGGTAATCACTTAGCCATTTGAGTGCATCCATCAAGCACATCCCCAATCTGTTTTCTTAAAAATCAAATACAATATAAACCATATTCTACAAAAAGTCAACCCTTTTTTTGAAAATAATTTAAAAACTTTTTGGCGTTTAAAAATCATAAAAATTATGCAGGAAAAAGGCACAAAAACATGCATAATTTCCGGAAAACTGCAATAGAATTTTGTGTATGCGCAAAATAAGCGGCGGCAGCAGTTTATCCAAAAGCGCGGCCTTAGCACCGCGCGGCTGTGCTGCCCGAAAAAAAACACCCGTAGATTACGGGTGTTTTCCATTTTAAAAGAAACTATTTCAGTTCAACCTTAGCGCCAACTTCTTCAAGTTTTGCTTTCATTTCTTCTGCAGCGTCTTTTGCAACAGCTTCTTTTAAGGTCTTAGGTGCGCCTTCAACCAAGTCTTTTGCTTCTTTCAAGCCAAGACCGGTGATTTCTCTAACCACTTTGATAACCTTAATTTTTTCTGCGCCAGCTTCTGCCAGAACAACATCAAAGTCTGTTTTTTCTTCAGCAGCAGCTGCAGGAGCCGCACCGCCAACAACTGCAACAGGAGCAGCAGCGGAAACACCAAATTCTTCTTCAATTGCTTTTACTAATTCAGATAATTCTAAAACGCTGAGCGCTTTGATTTCTTCAATCATAGCTGTGATTTTTTCACTCATTTTATTTTCCTCCTAATTAAAAATTAAAATTCATTTTAAATGACAAACGGTCGTTTGTTTATGCAGATTCTTTCTGGTCTGCAACAGCCTGGATTGCACGTGCCAGACCGGCAATGGTAGCATTTAAGCCGCCGGCGAGCATTGCATACAAGGTATCTTTGGACGGAATTTTTGCCAATGCCTGAATTTCATCCAGTGCACATGCTTTGCCATCCATGAAGCCGGCTTTAATTGTAAGACCGGATTCTTCTTTGTATTTGTCGATAAATTCAGACAATACTTTTGCCGGTGCAACGACATCCGATGTATGGGTTGCAAGAGCAGTTGTTCCGTTTAAGATTTCATCAAATTCCGTATAACCGATCTGCTCGGCTGCACGGCGGGTCAATGTGTTCTTAACAACAGCGTATTCAACGCCTGCTGCACGTAAATTGTTACGCAGTTCGGTATCTTTTTCAACAGTCAGTCCGCTGTAAGATACAAACACACCTGCTGCTGCATTTTGCATTTTGTCCGCTAAAGCGGCAACAACGTCTTGTTTTGCTTTCAATACTTTTGCGCTTGGCATTTTTTTCACCTCACTTGCTGTTTAGATTTGTGAAACAAAAAAGGTTTTCCGTCCGCACCGGAAAACCTTTCAATACATAAATACACTTATGCAAAAAAACTTTTTCCTCGGCAGGCATTTTCTCTTTACGCCTTACGGCACCTGCTGTCTGCGGATAACGAGAATAGTATATCAGAAAATATAAGGTTTGTCAACCCTAAAATTATTCTGCAATTTTGGCTGCGTTTACACGTACAGACGGACCCATTGTGGAGGTCACTGCAATACTTCTCATATAAACGCCCTTTGCTGCCGCCGGTTTTGCCTTTGCGACTGCTTTGGTAAGGGTGTTGAAGTTTTCTTCGAGCTTTTCTTTGCCGAAAGAAACTTTACCGATGGGGCAGTGAATGATATTGGTTTTGTCGAGCTTATACTCGATTTTACCGGATTTGATATCTGTAATTGCTTTTGCAACATCCATGGTAACAGTGCCGGCTTTCGGGCTTGGCATTAAGCCTTTCGGACCTAAAACTTTACCCAAACGACCAACAACGCCCATCATGTCGGGAGTTGCAACAACAACGTCAAAGTCAAACCAGTTTTCACCCTGGATCTTTGCTACGAGTTCTTCCGAACCTACATAGTCTGCGCCGGCGCTTTCTGCTTCTGCGATTTTGTCGCCTTTTGCAAATACCAGAACACGGGCAACTTTACCGGTACCGTGCGGCAATACAACCGCGCCTCTTACCTGTTGATCCGCATGTCTGGAGTCAACGCCCAATTTAATATGACATTCAACGGTTTCGTCGAATTTTGCTTTTGCAGCCTGAATCACTAAATCCATTGCCTCACCTGCGTCATACAGCTTTGTGCGGTCAATCAATTTAGCGCCTTCTAAATAATTCTTGCCTCTTTTCACGATTTAATCCTCCTTAAGTGGTTTGGCGGAGTTTGTTTTATAATCTCCTCCCACCCAGCTTCTAAAGCTTATTATTCTTCTACGGTAATGCCCATGCTTCTTGCTGTTCCTGCAATCATGCTCATTGCAGCTTCTACAGTTGCAGCGTTTAAGTCAGGCATCTTCTGTGTTGCAATTTCTTTCAGTGCATCTTTTGAAATGGTTGCAACTTTTGTTTTGTTAGGAACACCAGAACCGCTTTCAATTTTGCAAGCTTTCTTTAAAAGAACGGCTGCAGGCGGTGTTTTTGTTACAAAGCTAAAGGATTTGTCCGCGTAAACGGTAATAACAACCGGGATGATCAATCCCATATCCTTTGCTGTTCTTTCGTTAAATTCTTTTGTGAATTGAACGATGTTAACGCCCTGTGCACCCAATGCAGGACCTACCGGGGGAGCCGGTGTTGCTTTACCTGCGGGGATTTGCAGTTTAATGTAACCTGTTACTTTCTGTGCCATGGTTACCAAGCACCTCCTTCAAATGTGGTAATATAGCGGGTTTTTGCCCTCCCACTAATTTATATACAACTTTTTGCCAAGCAAAAAAGTGTACATACAAACAATCAGTCCAAAGGTTCGACTTGTCCTAAATCCAGGACCATTGGTGTTTCCCGACCAAACATGAATACAGAAACACGCACCTTTTTCTTTTCCAGATCAATTTCTTCTACAATACCTACACTGTCTTCAAACGATTCACAGGTGATACGCACGTTATCGCCCACCTGATAGTTGATATTATACGTTTTTTCTTCCAGCTGCAGCCGTTCGATTTCCGCGTCCGAGAGCGGAACGGGTTTCGATCCCGGTCCGACAAAGCCGGTTACACCGCGTGTATTCCGCACAATATACCAGCTGAAATCCGTCATAATCATACGGATAAACACGTAGCTTGGAAGCAGTTTGCGCATGCTGGATTTCTTTGTATCGTTGTCTTTGACTTCGATGACTTCTTCCATGGGAACGCGAATATCAAAAAACATATGATGCAGGTTATTGTTTTCAATGGTTTTTTCTAAGTTTGCCTTAACCTTATTCTCATAACCCGAATAGGTGTGCACAACATACCATTTTGCTTCCTCGGCCATAATTTCCCTCCTTGTTCCTTAGTGATTCAAAACAGGTCCGCAGAAAAATTATATGCCGAAAATTGCCATAAAGCCTGCTGAAAACGCCCAGTCTAAAACAAAAATGATGATACCGATTAAAATCGAAACAGCGATAACCACGCCGGTATTATTTGCAACTGTGCGAAGAGAAGGCCAGATGATTTTCTTAAACTCGCTTTTAACGCCTTTAAAAAATTCTTTGATTTTGCCTGTTTTTTTAACAGTATTTTCGCCCATTTTCGCTCCTACCTTTCCTGAAATAAGTGCGTCTTATTTCGTTTCTTTGTGTACAGTATGCTTTTTGCAGAATCTGCAATATTTGCTGATTTCAAGTCTGTCCGGCGTGTTTTTCTTATTCTTCATGGTGTCATAATTTCTTTGTTTGCACTCGGTGCATGCCAGTGTGATTTTTGTACGCATAATTTTATACCTCCGCTCTATCATTCATTACACAATTCAAGTACTCTATAATATATCACAAATCTTAGGATTTGTCAATACATTTTAAAAAATGCGCAAATAAAAAAGACCTGTGTGCAGTCTTTACAGTTAGTATAGCACAAATTTTTGATAAAAGCAAGTCTTTTTTATAAAAAAACAATGTTTTGTGCATTGTTTTTGGAGAATAGCCGTCATGCGTCGGGGGATATGTAGCCGAGTCGCCGCATCGCATATATAAAAAGCAGCATTGCACTGGAGTAATACGGCGAAGAATCAGACGGCGCACCGGTAATCGGATGAAATTCCTGCCCGAACGGCAAGGGCGAAGCGGTGTATGCACACAGCCACTTTTTCAGCAAGTCCTCATAATCCTGCGTTTTTCCGTAGTGCTCCATCCACAAAGAAGTGCGCAGCGCCACCAGTGTCTGCGCGTAAAAATTCCAGGAATTACCCGGTGCATTCTGTATCCATACCGGATCGGATATAGACGCTGCCGGAAATGGAATGGGGGTATCAAAATGTTTGTCACTTTTAAAATACTGTGTATATATCGAGTCAAACATATCTTGATCCAGCACCTGTTCCTGAAAAACGTTTGCAATCTGAATGGTTTTAAATTTGCGCCAGTTTCCGTTTTTGTCCCGGTCATAGAAGAAGT
The DNA here is from genome assembly GCA_944388555.1 of uncultured Clostridia bacterium. Lineage (GTDB taxonomy): Bacteria > Bacillota > Clostridia > RGIG6154 > RGIG6154 > RGIG6154. The sequence continues at coordinate 817 of CALXJH010000071.1, read as the reverse complement.
TGTCCTCTTTATTATATAATAAGGAAAGCATGCGTGATTTTACATCCAAAGCTTTCTTTTCCCAGGCGGCCGCTTCTTCCGGCAAGTGCAGCGCTTTGGCCATTTTTGCCAATGCCTTTCGGTCGCCGTAAAAGACGGCATTCATGTCCGGCGCGAGCAAAGGCAAAATTTCTACACTTTCGTCGTATGCCTTGCCATACATATCCTTTGCATTGTGCGGGATTCCCTTCAGCCGCAGTGCGTTGTCGTGGCCGGTGTCATATTCGCAGAACAGCTCAATCAAGCCGGTCTTTTGCGTCATACGGTTTTGGCAAAGCCAGTTGTCCCACGCGCAAAGGCGCGCATACGCGTTTTTGAGGAATTGTGTATCGTTTGTACACTGATAGGTCTTGTAGCAAATGCCGGCAAAGGAAACACATTCCTGTATGTGGCGGTAGCTGACAAGCGGTTTGCCGGCGTTATTCGGATCTGCCGGATCGCGCAGCAGTGCCGGCAGCTGTCCGTCCGGCGTCTGATTCTCAAAAAAATACATCACCTGCGAAACAGCAATCGACTGCTGCTCTGGAAATAGCTGCGCAAACAGCAGGGGATCGTAAGCATGCTCCAGCCATACGCCTGCGTATGTCCCGGATATTTTCAGTAAGGGGCCGTTGTGATTTGAAAAAGAAGTGACATTTTTGTGCATCAAAATATCCTGCGCCTGTTTGCAGCGCTCTTTTGCCTGCTTCAACGAAAAGTTCATACCCATCCTCTTTTCTTATAATAAATATAGAACATTTATATGCGGTCCATATTTTAAGGGGAGATAGTTTTCAAT
>CALXJH010000070.1 GCA_944388555.1 uncultured Clostridia bacterium | reverse complement strand
AGGAAAATCCAAAAGTTTAGATTTTCTCAAAATGCTTATCTTTTGGTCTTTGGTTCGGAATAGTGTAGTGCTGGCGGTCTATCTATTGTTTTCGGTTGCTTGCTTCTTTACCGTACATGAGCATTTTCATAAGGTTTAACGAATTATTCCGTCTTTTCGTTTTGTTCATTTTCTGTATTTTCTTTTTCAGAATAAGTGCTTTCAGGTTCGGCGTCTTGTTCAGGATAGATTGGGTCGGTATCCTCTGGCGTTTCAGCGACATTTTTCTCAAATTCTGGTGACAAATTGGAGTCCCCATCTTGCAGCGTGTCAGCAGAGGCTTCATCGTCAGATTGTTCAAAATTGTCTGTTGCGTTTTCGGATTCCGGAAGAATGTCATCCATGTCACTGGGTTTCTTCTTGAATTTCTTAATCAGGAAGAACACAACTAAAATAAGAATAATAATGATGATTCCCGCAAATATATAAATATTTGTCATGTTCAGCAGCGTGTAGCTGAGGGAAATTTCGTTATTCTTTCCCAATTCAATTTTATATTCATACGTATTCGGCAAAGTTTCAGAAGGTGTTCCTGTTTGGGAAGTGATTTCGGCAGGTGCTGTGAAAATAAGACGAATATCCATTGCCTGATTTAAAATAGGAATGATAGATTGCGATTCTTCGTCGTCGCCCATAATATTTGTGGTGTCAATATTTGTGGTGACGGTATAGGTATTTTTAAACAAACCTTCTTTGACCTGGACGTCACTTTTAGCATCCCCACCCATACCTACGCTGTTTACCATATTGCTAAAGTTTAAGTCTAAATTCTTGGCTGTGGCTTTAAATCCGCTTTGTGTTTCTGTTTCAACCGGTTCAACGGTAAAGCCGGCAGCTTCTGCGGATAATTTGTTTTCTGCGAACGGATCGGCGTTATCTTCACCGGCAATCATGGCGATATATTCTTTGGTCATATACATCTCATACTCAACGTCTGCCGTACCATTATTATTTAAAGTAATATGGTAAGTGATTTGCATGCATCCGGACAGCAAAAAGATCAGCATTGCCAGGATAAAAAAAACAGTTATCTTTCTTTTCATATCTTCAACTCCATTCCGTCTTTTGAACAAGACGTCTCATTCTATGTTCATTATACACGCTTTTTATTTCAAAATCAACATAAAAATGCCGCCATAATAAGCATTTTAATATTTTTTTTATAAATTTCATCAAACTGGTAAGCGTTAAGCGGATTTTTTCCTTTGCCGATTTCTATTGTATAAGCAGGGCGTCGATAGGTTTCAATAAACCAGTCTTTAAAACCTCCATAAGATGCAATCCCTTCGGTTTTATCCGGCATATATCCGCTCAAATGACATAATTCCCGGCAAATTTCCCAGCCATTGCGCGGAATAAACCCGTTATAGTCATAATAGATAACCTCTCCTTGTGAATGATAAGCGATACAGAGCTTAAAATCATTTTGACGGACATAATTGCAGACAGCCTGCACTTCCGGCTCACTTTCGGGAAATTCTCCTGCGTATCTGGTTGCACAGGGGCCGGTGATACCTAAAGCGTATTCGCTGGATTTACACAAATCAAAGCCAGCGTTGTAGTTATGATTCAGATCAACGCCGCGCGCGTTGCTTTGCCAGGTTTGGTGAAAGTTTGTGCCCCGATTCATCAGTATTAAATTTTTCTGCTGACTTCCCTTAGCAGCAATCTCTATACCGTCAGGGTTTACCATGGGCACAATGTGAATGGTGGCTTTTTCATATAACTCGCAAATGTTAAATGTTTCCAGTCTTTTTTTGCTTTTTAATGCGTTACAGTAATCATAAGCAAATTTTATTAACAGCGGAGGCGTCAGCCATTCTAATCCGTGGTGTGCACCGTTATAAAAGACATGGTTTTTTCCTTTTCCAAGTTCAAAGGCATATAAATTTCTGCCTTTCAAACTTTTTCCAATGCTGTAGAAATCTATGTTAAGATTTTCTAAATCTTCTTCCAGTTCCTTGTAAGTATATCTTTGTTTTAAGTCATTCATGAAGGCTTCCTCCTTACAATATATATTATATGAAGAAATAAAAAAAGAGAGCGTGTAATTTGATGAAAGGGGAAAAAATGGTGAAAAATCTATTGTTAAGATACATCCTGGTGTACATACTATTGATTCTTGCAATTTTCACTGTGTACCGGAATTTAATGCTTTGAAAATCTGTAAAAAAGATTGCATGGACATTAAAAATGTGTTACAATATAAATAGGTTCAATGAAAGGGGAGAATGCCCATGCAAATTAAGCCGCAGTATCAGCTGAAAAATATCGCGGGAGATTATGTTGTAGTTTCCAGCGGCGGACCCGTCATGGATTTGACCGGTTCGTTCACTTTAAATGAAACAGCTGTTTTGCTTTGGAAACAGTTGGAAACAGGCTGCGAAAAAAATGCGCTTGTCCACACTTTGACAAGTGAATATGCCGTAAGCGAAGAACAGGCAACAAAAGATGTGGATGCATTTGTCGCTTATCTGAAAGAAAGGAATATGCTGGAGTAGGGAATGGAAATCTTAGAAAAAAAGATGCAGGAACTTGTTTCGTTAATGGAAGAACCGCTGCAAAATGGCGCGGAAGTTGTACTTACCGTAAGAGGAAACAGTATGTGGCCATTGCTGCATAATGCGAAGGATAAAATTTTTTTAAAAAGACTTGATTTTTATAAAACATATGATATAATATTATATAAGAGAAATAATGGAAGTTATGTTCTTCACCGGATCGTCGGAAAAAAGAACGGATTGTTTTATCTGGCAGGGGACGGTGAGTTTCAAAAGGAATATCCTGTCTATCCCGAACAGATTTTAGCAAAAGCAGTTGGTGGACAGCGAAACGGAAAACCTTTCTCCTGTGCGAATTTTACCTATAAAGTGTACAGCGTTTTATGGGTATTTCTTTTGCCGGTCAGACCGATTGTCGTCCGTGTTTTTTCAACACTTAGAAGGTGGAGGAAACATGTTTTCAAAAAGTAAAACAGTTGTACAGTTTCTGTCAATCTGTAAAAGATTTCAAACATACATAGCTGTGCTGTCCGTCCTGGGCATTTTGGTATCACTTTTGGGGATACAGTTTGCTTTTTCCTCAAAACAAGTGATTGATGTTGCCAGTGGTGTACTGCATGGAAACATTTTGCAGGAAATATGCAAGCTCGTTGGATTGGTTTTTTTGCAGCTAATCCTGCAAATTGCTACATCCAGAATATACGTGATTGCAGCGGGTAAAATTGAAATATTTCTGCGCACGGATTTGTTTTCCGGATTATTGCAGAAGAAAACAGAAATGTTAGAAAAATATCCGGCAGGAGAGTTGCTGAACCGACTAAGTTCAGACGCATCTGTAGTTGTTTCGGCAGTTGTAGATATTATTCCTTCTGCAATCGGACTTTCAGCAAGACTATTGCTTAGTCTCATTTCTTTGTTTTTCTTAGATAAGGAACTTGCAATTGCATGCCTTATCATTGCACCGATTGTGTTTTTACTTTCGGGCATATTTCGAAACAAACTAAAAACGCTGCACAAGGCATATTTGCAATGTGAAGGCAAAGTACGAAGCTTTATCATTGAATCCTTTACAGGAATCTATGTAATCAAAGCTTTTTTAAAAGAAACGTTTTTTGCGCATAAAATACAAGCTCTTCAAAATGAAGGTTATATATATCGTAAGAAGAAAAATCAATTTTCAATCATGACCTCAACCATGTTTTTTGTTGCGGTTACTTTCGGGTACTATATCGCGTTGGGTTGGGGTGCCTATAAGATTTCTAAAGGCTTGATGACATTCGGTACGCTTACAGCCGTGTTAGAACTTATAGGGCAAATCGAATCGCCAATCAGAAACATATCGTCACTTGTTCCGCAATGGTTTGCGGCATCTGCTTCCTTAGAACGGATGGAGGAACTAAAAGCCATGCAGCCGGATGCTGCACCCGTACCAGAAGAACAGTTTCAAGATTGGGAAAGAATCGATTTCTCATGCGTTTCCTTTCGTTATGAGGAAATAAGCATTTTAAATAATTTTTCCGCTTCTATCGACCGCGGAAGTATTGTAACAATTGCGGGAGAGTCAGGAATTGGGAAAAGTACATTATTTAAACTGCTTTTGGGCTTCATTGAAGCCGACAGCGGAGAAATAGAACTGGTAAAGAAGGATGGAACAAAATGCGCGTTGGGTTCTGGAACACGCCGCATGTTTGCCTATGTTCCTCAGGTTAACCTTCTTATGTCAGGTACCATTGCACAAAATATCGCTTTCGGTAATCTGGTTAATTACGAAAGATTAGAGAAATGTGCGAAACAGGCAGAACTGATGGAAGTTATTCGGTCGCTTCCTCAGGGATTTGATACTTGTCTCGGCGAAAATGGCCTCGGGTTGTCTGAGGGTGAAGGACAACGTGTGGCTATAGCCAGAGCCTTGTATTGTGGTGCAGAAGTGCTGCTCATGGATGAAGCTACCTCTGCGCTGGATAATGAAACCGAAAAAAAAGTTATGGAGAATATCAAAGCTTCCGGACAGACATGTATTATGATATCACATAGGGATGGAGCATTCGGTATTTCCGAAAGGACAATTGATTTAGGCAGAAAATGAATGAGTAGCATAGCAAAAATCAAAAATGCGGAGGGATTCAAAGATGAAGAAAGCAGGCGCTATGAAAATTCTTGCAGTTGTTCTCGCCATGGTTATGGTTTTGGGAACATCTATTGGCGCAATGGCTGCTTCGGTTACTTCCACAACGAAGTATGTCGATGGTGGCTATAATGTAACCACGAGCGTTTCTGGCTTAAATGCGGATGAAATGGTTACATATTTAGTTTCTGATGCGGACAGCCTCTACCAGGTTGGACCTGGAAACATTGAATATGTGGACCAACAAACAGCTCAAGGTACAACAGCTCAGTTTAGTTATACGGGCACAGGTGATGAATTTGGCGCAAACAAAAAAATCTATGTAGGCGCTCAAAGTTTGGAACAACCTATTGAAAGTGAAAATACGGTGTTGCAAGCCGGCGCTGTGCTTATGGAAAACGGAAAAATCAGTACAGCAGAGAATACGGATCTTACAAACACAGAAGGTACTTTAAAAACAATAACACTTTCAAATTCCAGTAATCTGGTTACCTCTGTTTATAAAAATGATCAGGAAATTGACTTTTTCAAAACAGCAGACGGCATTGCAGTAACCTGCGAAATTACAGAGAATGATGTTATCTATGTTTCTTATCAAATGCCTGAGATATTGTCTTCGGCAGCTTACATTGATCAAGGAAGGGCAAATACAACATACGAAACATTAAATGCAACAGGGTCTGTTGCTTCCTTAAATGGAATTGCTTCCCATTTGCAGGGAAACACTATACAGGGTGAATCTTCAGAATACTGGTTCATTCCTCAGAAATGGACAGGTCAAGAGATTACATTTAAATATGATGTAGCTAAAAAGGCAGATATTGCTGCTGATGAGAGTGTACCGCAGAACATTAAAGATGCGGTTGCAGCTGATACCGAAAATACCGGCTCTGTAACTGTGATTTTCACAGATTACCAGCCTTATGGTATTACGTTGCATTCAAATGACGGGCAATATATTGTTTATCAGGATGTATATGTACCGGTAAGCGGCACATATAATCTTGTGACAAGAACAAATTCCTACGCAGCAGACAGAAAACCGGCTGTTGAAATTTGGGATGGAAACGAAGAATACGTAATCGATAGAGTTGAAGCAACACCGACAGTAGCAAATCAATGGTCTTTAGGTAAAGGTGACCATTCGGTTGATTTAGATGCCGGCTACTATACAATTAAAATTAAATCCACAAACAATATTATTCGTTTTGACTTTGCTGCTTTAATGCCTGCTGATCCTGCGGCAGAAGCTGCTTTAGCAAGTCAGGATGCGTTTATGGATTATGTTGCACAAACAACAGATGCGCAGGCAACAGCTGAAATCAGATTAGGTACAGTTACACTGTCCGATACAGCTCTCACAGCTTTCGCACGTGTAATAGGAAATTATACGGAATGTGGTATTAATGTTAACGGTAAAAAGTATCAGGCTTTAGGCGTTTCAGGCAATGGCGCATTTGCGGTAGGACTGGAAGATGAAGCCGGTGGGTTGAGCGCGGAATTTGCTGAAGCACAGGTTAGTGCGTATGCGGATGGTACACAGACAGCACCAGGTGTAATTACTACAGTTGAATAAAAAGCTATTATGGTGTAAACTTTTGAAAGGAGAGCTTATTATGAAGGCATATATCAAGCCGGAGATTGCGGAAGTTGAACTGTTCACACAGGATTCAATTGCACTGACAATCCCGAAAACAACTTACAGAAGAATCGGCGGCGGCAGTTTTTCTGACAGCGAATTAATTGCTTATGCGCTCAAAGACGGCGAAGCTCTTAGCGGTCAAGGAGTAGCGGGCGGCGCTAACTAAAAACAGTAATGGAGTAGGTTATGTTGTATCAGGTAGCAAACTTGACATTTGAAGTTGAAGGAAACGGAAAAATGGATTCTCGTGTTATTTCTTACGTGCGAGAAACAAATAAGTTATTCTACACAAGAGTAAGCAATATAGCCACATCTAAAAAAAATAACGTAATGTCATCAGGAGAGAACGCCTCTCCTGATGACAGTTGTTTTTCTATTGAAGAAATACAACTTTTTAAAGAGGAAAGCAAAGCATTACATACAACGAAATTAAATGTAAAAGTCAGCGGCTGCCCTTTTTGTGATGAAAAAGGCAATAGTAGTTATGTTTTAAGAAGAATGGCAGATTACGCTGTACAAAAAAAGGCAGGTGCGGCACAGGACAATGTGTTTGTGCCTGATTTTCGTATTCAGTATCAAATTTTACCTGAAATTTCCATG
>CALXJH010000069.1 GCA_944388555.1 uncultured Clostridia bacterium | reverse complement strand
AACCGCATAATATTGTTTAATATATTATAGCGATATGCGCTACTGTGGCTCAGTTGGTAGAGCAGCTGATTCGTAATCAGCAGGTCGCCGGTTCGAGTCCGGCCAGTAGCTCCAAAATAAAAAGGGCTCACAAATCGAGCTCTTTTTATTTTGGAAAAACAGGTAGGAATCAACCGTAAGGAATGGTAGTTCCTTCTTCGGGGTCCCCGAAAATCTGGTGATTTTTGGGGCAAACAAAAGGTCGCCGGTTCGAGTCCGGCCAGTAGCTCCAAAAATAAGAGAGTCCATTTCGGGCTCTCTTATTTTGCCAATAGGTTAATACGCAATAGACTTATAATGAAATCTTGATTTTAAATGGACTTATATGTTATAATTAAACACACGGTTTTAATGAGGTACATATGGCAAAAGACTTTTCTTCACAAGAAGTTAAATTACTTTTAAATAAGCATAGCCGGCGGTTACAGGAACTTGCAGGCGCAAGCGATATTCAGCAACAATATCTTGAAAAGGTAAAAACCGCCTCTGACAATCTTGCTATGCAAGAAGTAATGGGTATTCTGCGTGGAGTGCCTGTTGAAGAACTAACAAAACAGAAAAAAGGTTTAAAAATAAAGCTTTTACTTGATTTCGGATATAGAACAGTTGCGGATGTTTACTCTTCAACGCCATATAGACTAGCTTCAATACGAGGAATAAGTGAGGATGCAGCGTATACAATCATCAAAATTGCTAAAGATTTTGCGCAAAAGACATTCAAAGAAATACATATAAAGCTAAGTAGTGACAAGAAGTCAAAGCAATCTACCGAACTGGTAAAAAGCATTTATCTTTATAAGTGCAGCTCCCCTTTAGTTGCATCGTGTAATCGTTACATAAGTGAATATAAAGAGCAGATTGACGATTTATGTGAATTGGTAAAGCCGGGAAAGAGTGCATTGCGATGGTTATTTACTACAAAATCCACGAAAGAACGTGTTAGTAACGCATATCAAAAATTGAATGAAATATGGCAAGGAGATTACGGCGTTCAAACCAAGTCGTTAATTAATGAACTTGCCAATATCAACAGTCGTACAGCGACAGATGCATGGGCAGATTTTGTCAGCCAATCTCCGGCATATTTTTCTATATTAGAGGATGTGAATCCAGGATTATTAGGTAACTCGGATGCGGTTTACGGCTTACCTGAAGAATTGGCAAAAGAAATTCAGGATCAATGTTTCTTTCCTGACGGATTGCTTTGTTCGTTAAGACGATATCAAGAATGGGGCGTAAAATATATACTCCATCAAGAACGTGTTTTATTGGGCGATGAGATGGGATTAGGTAAAACTATACAGGCTATCGCAACGATGGTATCTCTCAAAAACACAGGAGCAACTCATTTTGTAGTCGTTTGTCCCGCAAGTGTTCTGACAAATTGGTGCAGAGAAATAGTAAAACACAGTAAACTCAGTGTTAATAAAATTCATGGTAATTTAAGGCTTTCAGCTTTGAATGATTGGATAAAACATGGAGGAGTTGCGGTTACAACATATGAAACTATAAAGCATTTTAATATAGAGGAAAATTTTAAATATTCTCTAACAGTTGTAGATGAGGCACATTACATTAAAAATCCTGAAGCGCAACGCACTAAAAATACGATAGCGTTATGCAAGCATTCAGAACGCCTGCTCTTTATGACGGGTACAGCACTAGAAAATAATGTTGATGAAATGATTACGCTTATTAGATTCCTACAGCCAAAAGTTGCGGAGAAAATCAGTAGAATAGCGTTTATGTCAGCTGCGCCACAATTCCGTGAAAAAGTTGCATCGGTATATTATCGTCGTAAACGCGATGATGTGCTTACAGAACTTCCCGAACTTATTGAATCAAAGGAATGGTGCACTCTTTCGCGCGAAGAGGAAGATATATATGAAAGATCTTTAATGTCGGGACATTATATGCAGGCTAGGCGTGTTTCTTGGAATGTGGATGATTTAAATAATTCTTCAAAAGCAAGGAGACTTTTGGAAATAATTGAAGAAGCCGAATCAGAGGGTAGAAAAATTCTAGTATTTTCTTATTTTCTTGAGACAATACGAAAAATTTATGACTATCTTGGAGACAGATGCCTTAATCCAATTAACGGATCGGTTTCACCGCAACGACGCCAGGAGATCATTGACGAATTTAATCAAGCTGATGCAGGTACAGTACTTGTTTCTCAAATACAATCCGGTGGAACGGGATTGAATATACAGTCTGCAAGCGTTGTGATAATATGCGAACCGCAACTTAAGCCATCAATCGAAAATCAGGCAATATCAAGGTCGTATAGGATGGGACAGGCGCGTAACGTGCTTGTGTATCGCTTGTTATGTGAAAATTCAATAGACGAAAAAATTACTGATTTACTTGAAAAAAAGCAGGCAATTTTTGATGCATTTGCAGACAAATCGGTAGCTGCAGAGAAAAGTTTAGATATCGACGATAAAACGTTCGGTGATATTATTGCTAAAGAAATCGAAAGAATTAATGAGAAAAATGGTGTTGCAGCAGCGTCCGACACTAAGACAAATAATAGTGTTTATTATAATACTCTTATGCAAATGACTTATAGACAGATTGTTGAAAGGCTGCTATCAAAATATGGTAAAGCTAAATATGATTATTTTGTATCAGAAAACTGTACGACAAAGAATCGTAAAAATTCAAGAACAGAAGAAGGGCTTTTTTGCCATCACATAGATGAAGACAAGGCGATTCTTTTATCAAATGGTAAATACGCGATAAACGCACCTTTCGAATACCAAAAGGCGGATAGGTTGGTATACTGTAATCTTTTAGAGCATTTATTGCTTCATATTAAAATTGCCGAAGAAAAAGTTGACGATAATGAAGCATATGCTCTTGGAATTGGCGGCGCTGTTAAATTTATTATAAGGCAAATCAATGATTTTTATAGCGGTGTTGTGCATACACAAGAATATTTAACAGTTGCGGCTAAAGTTATTGAGCACGATTATGAAAGTTATATTGTAATGCTGAAATATCTATGGAATTTAATAAAACGCATACCGAAGTATTCTTCAATTCAAAAGGAAGATTTAGCTCGCAATTGGGACGGAAAGGTAGTTGAAAAGATTCTTAATAACCTAGATTAAATTTGATTTGGCACTATATATGAGGATAAATGATTTTTGACGGAAATTGAAAAGCCTTATAGTTACCGAATAAGCGCTTTTCGGAAAAACAATATCAAATCGCCGTCGTCGGTTATGCTTGTCAGATATTCCGTATAGCCGAAATGCAGATAAATGGCAAGGTTTCTCGTCATTTTCGCTTCACAGCCTATGGTCAGATACTTTAT
>CALXJH010000068.1 GCA_944388555.1 uncultured Clostridia bacterium | reverse complement strand
TAATCGCCCCAAAGAAAACGGCATTTCTCAAAAAGAGAGATGTCGTTTTTTTAATAGAAAGAGGAAAGGGAGTCGAACCCTAGGCCTCCAGAGCCACAATCTGGCGCTCTAACCAACTGAGCTACAACCGCCATATATAAAGAAAATTTCCGCCGCGCATTGCCAAACTGTCTGCAAACAAGTTATGTTTTGACAAAGCAAAGCAGAAATACTTTGGTATAAAATTTGGCGCGCCTGAAGAGATTCGAACTCCTGGCCCACTGCTTAGAAGGCAGTTGCTCTATCCAGCTGAGCTACAGGCGCATAATTGGAGCGGGTGATGGGAATCGAACCCACACGACCAGCTTGGAAGGCTGGGGTTCTACCATTGAACTACACCCGCATAACTCTTGCGACGAAAAATATTATATCAATTTTTCGCCGCATTGTCAAGTATTTTTTAGCAATTCGCTTAAAATTTTTTAATTTGCGTTTTTTTACGCAAGCGCTTCTTTGATGTATGGATTTTTCTCTTTTTCTTCTGCTATGGTCGAAAAATCGCCGTGTCCGGGATGTACCGATAAATACCCTGGCAGTACCGCTATTTTTTCGCGCAGGGTACGCATCATTGCAGATTCACTGCCGCCTGGCAGATCCACTCTGCCCACGCTTCTGCGGAAAAGCGTATCCCCGGTAAACAAAGCACCTTCACAAAGAAAGCAGCAGCTTCCCTTTGTGTGTCCGGGCGTATGTATGACGGTAAATTCAAGTGTGCCAAAGCACAGCTTTTCCCCGTCTTGTATATATTTATCTGCCTCAAATTCATCGTTTACGCCATAGTCGAAAGCACTTTGCTGTTCCGGCTCAGACAGCATTTTTCTGTCGTCATAATGAATGTATACCGGCAGTGCCTCATATCTTTCTTTCAGTGCTACAACCGCACCGGTATGGTCAAAATGGCCGTGTGTGAGCAATATTGCTTTTGGCGTCAAATCATTTTCCGCAATATGGTCGGCAATGGTTTCACTGTCATCACCGGGATCAATAATCACACACGTTCCTTCTTTGTCATACACAATGTAACAGTTTTCCTCCAGGACACCCGTTACAATAACACTAAAATCCATTATTTTTCTCCTATCTTACGAAACCGACTGTTCCTTACTTACCTTTCTTGTTTTCTTTGCACTGCCGCCTTCTTCCCGAACAAAAACCGGGTCCGCGTTTTCGGTGACAACGGCTTTTGTGATGGTACATTTTACGATATCGGGCTGTGAGGGCAGATTAAACATGGTATCCTGCAAAATATTTTCCATAATCGCGCGCAGTCCGCGTGCGCCGGTTTTACGCTCAATCGCAAGGTCGGCAATTGCATACAGCGCGTCTTGCTCAAACTCGAGCGTGCATCCGTCATAAGAAAACAGCTTTTCGTATTGTTTGACCAACGCATTTTTAGGCTGCGTCAGAATTTGTACCAAAGCTTCCCGATCCAGCTTATCGAGCGACGCCATAACTGGCAGTCTTCCGACAAATTCCGGTATCAGTCAGAATTTTAATAAATCCTGCGGTTCCACGCGTTTTAAACAGTCCTGTGTTTTATCCACCGGATTGTGTATTTCCGCGCCGAATCCCAACACCTTATTGCCGAGCCGCTTTTCCACGATTTTTTCCAATCCGGCAAACGCACCGCCGCAAATAAACAAAATGTTGGAAGTATCGATCTGGATAAATTCCTGATGCGGATGCTTTCTGCCGCCCTGCGGCGGTACCGACGCGATTGTACCCTCCAGAATTTTCAGCAGTGCCTGCTGTACACCTTCGCCGCTTACATCTCGTGTAATAGACGGATTATCGGATTTACGGGAAATTTTATCAATTTCATCAATGTATATGATACCCCGCTCTGCGCGTTCGATATCAAAATCCGCTGCCTGGATCAGCTTGAGCAAGATATTTTCAACATCTTCCCCTACATATCCGGCTTCGGTGAGGCTGGTTGCGTCCGCGATTGCAAAGGGCACATCCAATACCTTTGCCAGCGTTGCGGCAAGCAGCGTTTTTCCGGAACCGGTCGGACCAAACAGCAAAATATTGCTTTTCTGAAGCTCTACGCTGTTTTCCTCTTCCTGTTCATTTAAGCTGCTCAAACGCTTATAATGATTATAAACAGCAACGGCAAGCGCACGCTTTGCCGCCTGCTGCCCAATTACATACGCATCTAATTTACTGCAAATTTCAGACGGAGTGGGAATACCGTCGGGGTTTTCTTGTGTTTCGGGAACTGTTAATTCGTCGTCTTCAAAAATGATATTCGAGCAAATCTGAATGCACTCATTGCAGATATAAACACCCGGTCCCGAAACAAGACGCATAACCTGATCCTGTGTTTTTCCGCAGAAAGAGCAACGAATCACGCCCTTATCTTCCTTTGCCATGCCCATTCCCTCCTTTACTTATATTTTTATGCCGCAGCGTTATTTTCGGTCAATGACTTTGTCAATCAAGCCATATGCCAGCGCTTCCTTGGCAGACATAAAGTTATCCCGTTCAGTGTCTTTTTCAATCACTTCCAAAGGCTGACCGGTAACGGAACTTAAAATATGGTTCAAATTATCCCGGATACGGATAATACGATCGGCATGAATTTTAATATCGGTTGCCTGGCCCTGTGTACCGCCAAGCGGCTGGTGAATCATAATTTCACTATTTGGCAGGGCATATCTTTTGCCTTTCGCACCGGCAGACAATAAAAATGCGCCCATGCTTGCCGCCATACCTACACAGATGGTAGAAACGTCACATTTTACATAATTCATGGTATCATAAATCGCCATGCCGGCTGTTGTAGATCCGCCGGGGCTGTTGATATACAGGCTGATATCCTTTTCGGGATCCACACCTTCCAGAAATAAAAGCTGTGCAACCACCAGACTGGCTGTAACATCATTGACTTCTTCGCTTAAAAAAATGATTCTGTCATTGAGCAGTCTGGAATAAATGTCATAAGAGCGTTCCCCGCGGCTGGTTTGTTCAACAACCATGGGTACTAAACTCATAAAATTCTCTTTCATTCTGCTATTCCCCCTTACTTTTAAAAAATACAAGCCGGAAAGCAATTCCCGGCAGGGATTGCTTTCCGTCGCACATTTGTGTAAATTTTATTCTTCGTCTTTTTTAGCGGTTGTCTTTTTCGCTGTTGTCTTTTTTGCAGCTGTTTTCTTTTCACCGGCGTCTGCTGTCTTTGCTGTCGTTTTCTTTGCGGCTGTTTTCTTTGCTGCCGGTTTCTTTTCTGTATCGTCTTCGCCTTTCTTAGCGGCTGTCTTTTTCGCTGTTGTCTTTTTTGCAGCCGGCTTGTTTTCTTCCGACTTCTTATCTTCCGGCTTTACTTCGGTTATCTTGGCATTGTCTACCAAAAGCTTTACGGTTTTATGGGTGATGCATTCCTGCTTGAAAGATTCCATCTGCGGCTGCATAATTTCCTTAATTTTATCCAGTTCCATATGATATTGTTCCGCAAGTTTTTTCAGTTCTTCTTCCAATTCCGCTTCGGAAACTTCTACCTTTTCAGCTTTTGCGATCTCGCTAAGCGCAAGGGTTCCTTTTACAGAAGATTCTGCCTGAGATTTGAAATGATCCTGCATGGAATCTACGGTCATACCGGTATACTTGCTGTAAAGGTCGAGCGACATACCCTGCTGACGCAGCTGCATATCAAAATCCTGGATGAGGCTCTTGGTTCTGTCTTCGATCATAGCGGGCGGGATATCCACTTCCATTTCCGAAACAATGGCTTCAACAACTTTATTTTCCAGCTCGTTTTCAGACTGCTGATCTCTTCTTTCCTGCGCTCTTTTTTTGATATCTGCTTTCAGTTCTGCGAGCGTATCAAATTCACTTACATCTTTGGCAAATTCATCGTCTAATTCCGGAACTTCCTTTTTCTGAATTTTATTCAGCTTGATTTTAAACACCGCATCTTTGCCCTTTAAATCTTCTGCATGGTATTCATCCGGGAATTTTACCTGAATATCCTTTTCTTCGCCGATTTTCATGCCGGCAACCTGCTCTTCAAAGCCAGGAATAAACGAACCGGAACCCAATTCCAGATCCTGCGCATCGGCTTTTCCGCCGTCGAACGGAACACCGTCTACAGAACCTTCGTAATCGATATTTACGATATCGCCCATTTCAGCCGCACGGTCTTCAACAGTAATCATTCTTGCGTTTCTTTCCTGCATCTGCTTAATTTCAGCGTCTACTTCCTGGTCGGTTACAGTATAAACGGTTTTTTCCACTTTTATACCTTTGTATTCCGGTAGTTTTACATCCGGTGTTACGTCCACTTTAACGGTAAGCACCAGTTCTTTTCCGGTTCCGATTTCCTTGATATCGATTTCCGGACGAGATACCGGATCAAGCTTTAATTCTTCTACCGCTTCCGGATATACTTTTGGCAGCAATTCATTGACAGCATCTTCATAGAAAATTGCTTCGCCGTAGAGTTTTTCTATAAATTTTCTGGGAGCCTTACCTTTACGAAAACCGTGAATCATAATATTTTTACGGTTTTTTATGTAAGACTTCTGCATACCTTCTTCAAACATTTCGGGAGATACGGTAATTTCAAAATCCACCGTATAGCCTTCCTTTTTTACCAAATTTGCACTCATTCGTTTTCCTCCTAAACCTACAGTTCGTAAAATTTTATAAATAGAATCTATATTTAAAGAGGGTTTGTGCCATGTACGGCGACAAAACGCCCCTGGTTTACTTTATATATATTCTATGCTTTTTTCTTGTTTTAGCGCATACAGTTTAACAACCTCGGTCTGCCCACGCCGGGGCGGTGGCTTTATACCGTTCTTTGTGAAGTGTATACACAAATTGTATTTATTATACCATTATGCAAAAATATTTGCTTGCAAGGGCATTTTAAAAAGCCGTCAATTCCGCTGGCGTGCTCTGCACAGGCGGTTGCGCCGCCAAAGACTTTCGAAGAAAGGCTTTCAGCGGATATTTTACCATGAAGCAAATATGCTTGCTTGCAAGGGCATTTTAAAAAGCCGTCAATTCCGCTGGCGTGCTCTGCACAGGCGGCTGCGCCGCCAAAGACTTTCGAAGAAAGGCTTTCAGCGGATATTTTACCATGAAGCAAATATGCTTGCTTGCAAGGGCATGTTA
>CALXJH010000067.1 GCA_944388555.1 uncultured Clostridia bacterium | reverse complement strand
CCTGGTTCTTAACTTGTAAGATTTTCTCCATTCGTTTCCCTCTCAATCTCTCGTTTTGCGCCGGTTTGTTCCAGCACTTCTGCTGTAAAATGCACGCGCAGATAACCGGTTTGTTTTTCGTAAGTTTTTGTAATCTGCAGGACTTCTCCCATCGCTTCCATTTCGGTTCTGAAGGCGTCCTCTGCCTCTGTAAGTGCCTGCTGTACAGAAATCATTTCCTTTTCCTGCAGCACTTCCGTATATTCCTTTTTTTCTATGATCCCCCACCAGGAGGTATTGGTATTATAATACGCAAAATCCACATTTTTGCTAAAAGATAACGGTAAGTGAAATCCGAATGCGTTTAGAGCGTATTTAACTTTAGTATTCCCTGTTGGGACTTCATTTATTTTATATAAGGGCACATCTATTTCTTTATCATGCCACACTCTGATATAAATATCTGCATCAGAATGCAGGTAACGCAGTCCGACAAAAGTGCTGTCAGCAATTCCGCTGACCAATAGCTGTCCTTCAAAAACGGCATCTCCGATTTTTACTGCTGGCACACCACTGCGAATCTGCATATTTTCAATTACACCACTTTTAGTGGAAATAATATTGCAGGGAATAGATTTATCTTCTATGTAAGGTTTTGGCACTTTTTCTACAATTTCCACAAAAGCACGGCTTCCTTTAATCTCAATGCCAATCCAGGCAATATCTGCATTCTTTGCAATAATTTCATTACAAGCCTGTGTTTTATCAATGCCATACACCCATACACCGCGGCGGATTCCGCTTTGTGCAAGCAAATCTAATATCTGCTGCTGTGTGATGCGTTCATTGCCTGTTATAGAAATATCCCAGAGCACGGACAGCATAAGAAAAACAGTTACAGCAAAACCTAAAATTCCCAAAAAAAGCGCTTTTCTTTTTTTATGCCGCTTTGCAGAAAAAGGCATTCCGATTTTTCCTAACACACGCATTGTGCATCCGCAATTTTCCGCAATACCCTCAACTTTTGAAAATTCTTTTGCCGTCACTTTACAAACCAATCCATTTGATTTAGACTGCACATCCCAAATCAATATTTTTTTCTTACCGGCTACGTTTAAAAATCGTTCCGGAAATTTACCTTCAATCTTTATTATAACATATCCTTTTAAAAAATAAAATACCTCTTTTAACATTTTTTGACTCCATTTCTTTAAAAAGACGTACCCTGCGTTAATTGCTTACTTCTATATTTACAATTTCTCCGTTAATTTCCAAAATTTCCGGCGATATATTTTTAATTTCCATATCTGCGCCCGTTATTTTAAGCAGATAAGCCGATGTACTTAAACGAATACAATCCGGCGTATATTCAATAATTGCTTTAAAATTTTCTATGTACAGCTCTTTTTTTCCAAGCAAAGTCAGCCTTGGATAATCGAGTGCAATCTCTTTTGGGATTCCCATTGCCTCTGTCAGCCGTTCCTTCATTTTTTTCAACGCTGTTGCCTTCCTCTCTATATTGTTTTAAGCTCTGCTTCTTTACTATATATAATTCATATATCCTAAAATTATGCAATACATATAACTGTGTGAAAAAATACGCGCCTGCTTTATGCGCCTGTCAATAAAGCAGAATTTATACGAAACTCTGCAGGCAGAAAGGCTATGAAAAAATGAAACCGATAAAAGCTTTAAAGCTCAATGAACTTCTTTTTAATTTTTTAGGACTCCTATTTATTGCCATGATCCTTATATACCCTGAAAGGTGTATAAACGCGGCAAAAGACGGCCTGAACATTTCTCTGTATGTGATTGTTCCTTCGCTATTTCCGTTTATGGTTATTTCCTCCTATATCGTAAACGCACTCATATTGCCTGATTTCATCTGTAAACCTACCGGCAGATTTTTAGGTCTAAATCCGAATTGCAGTGTTCCTTTTCTCTTAGGTTTAATTTCCGGCTATCCCATTGGCGCTATTTTAACGGCAGATGCTGTAAAGAAAAAAAAGATCACCGTGCAGGAAGCAAACCACTTGCTTCCGCTCTGCAACGCCAGCGGGCCATTATTTACGGTAGGTGTTGTCGGCGGCGGCATGCTTGGCTCTTATACCTTCGGTTACGCATTATATGCCATACATATTTTAAGCATTTTGATTGTATGCTTATTGGTTCGCCGTTACGCACCCTCTTCCAGTTTTCATACGACCAAACAAGAACACAGCAAAGGTAGTTTCGTGTCCTCCATCGAAAAAAGTGTAAAAAGCATTCTGAATGTCTGCGGGCTGATTATTTTCTTTGGTGTTGTTTGCGAAATTTTAAAAATATCTGGTTTACCGGAAAATTTATTTCCCTATCCGCCGTTACTATATGGCATTCTTGAAATTACAAACGGTATAAACAGAGTTGTACTCAGCGACTGCTCTTTACAGCTCAAAATGAGCCTGATTTCTGCTCTTTGCGGCTTTTCGGGTATTTGTATTTTTTTACAGGCGCAGTGTGCTGTGAAAGGAAGCGGCTTGTCTTTAAAAAAATATCTGGCATATAAAATAGCAATCGCCGCAGTTGCTTTTGTTTTAACCTGGCTGTTATTCCCTTACATTCCCGTGGCCGAAGAAACGTTTTCTGATGCCTCCACTGCTGTTTTTTCTGCAAATTATCTTGCTTTTTCTTATATATGTATCATTTTGTTCAGCATCATTGTCTGTACTGCACGTAAAATCAAAGGTCATTTTTTTGATAAGTAGGATTCATTTATGCTTTTTACATAAAAATGTCTAACTTTTTTGTCAATATTGTACAAAAAAGAATCCGAAAAAATTAAAGGAAATACACGAATACAGCAGAATTTAAGCAGTATACGGTTTATAACTATGGTCATGCTTATTTTTACTTAGTTATAATCTTACTATTACATATAAAGGAGTTGTCAAATTATGAAATCGTATCCCATTAAGGACATTAGAAACGTATGTATCCTAGGCCACGGTGGCTCAGGAAAAACATCGCTTGCGGAAAGTATGCTTTTCCTGGGCAAAGGAACGGATCGTCTGGGTAAGGTCGCAGACGGAAATACTGTCATGGACTATGATGCCGAAGAAATCAAACGAAAAATTTCCATTGCTTCCGCCGTTGCTCCGCTCGAATGGAAAAATACTAAAATCAATCTTTTGGACACTCCCGGTTTTTTAGACTTTTCAGGTGAAGTTTTAGAATGTACAAGAGTTGCAGACGGTGCAGTCATCACAGTCGCCGCAAAAGCAGGTGTGCAGGTAGGCACTGAATTCGCCTGGAAATATGCTACTGAACGAAACATGCCAAAAATCATTTTCGTCAGCAAAATGGAAGAAGAAAATGCAAATTACAATAAAGTATTAGAAGATTTACAGCAGCATTTTGGAAAAAGTATCGCGCCTTTTTATTTTCCAATCTTGGAAAATGAAAAATTTAAAGGCTATGTGAATATCGTAAAAATGGAAGGCAGACGCTTTGAAGGCGAAAAAATTGTAGATGTGCCTGTTCCGGAAAATATGTTAGAAACAATCGCACCTGCCCGTCAAATGATTCTTGAAGCCGTTGCAGAAACCAGCGAAGAACTGATGGATAAATTCTTTAACGGCGAAGAATTTACAAATGAAGAAATCCACACCGCATTACGCGCAGGTGTTGAAAATAATGAAATAACCCCCGTTCTTTGCGGTTCTTCCTTTACATCCGCAAGCATTCGCAAGGTATTAGATGCCATTTTGGAATTTTTCCCTGCGCCGGATGAAATACCTGCCATTAAAGGTACACAAAACGGCAATGAAACACTTGTTAAAATCGGTGCCAGCGAACCGCTGTGTGCTTTGCTATTTAAAACCATCGCCGATCCTTTCGTAGGAAAATTGTCTTTCTTCCGCATTTACAGTGGAGAAATCAAAGCCGATTCTACAGTGTTTAACAGCACACAGGGTATTACGGAAAAAGTTGGAAAAGTATACATCATGCACGGAAAAAAACAGGAGGAAACGCCTGTATTATCCGCCGGCGATATCGGTGCAATTCCAAAACTTTCAAAAACCAATACAGGAGATACCTTATGCAGCCAGCAATCTCCCATCGTCCTTCCCGGCATTGCATTCCCTGAACCGGCGCTTGCGCTTGCTATATCTCCGAAAGAAAAAGGGGATGAAGAAAAAATCAGTGCCGGCCTTGCTCGTCTGCGTGAAGAAGATAAAACCATCGGCGTAGAAGTGAATAATGAAACGCACCAAACTATTTTAAAAGGTATGGGCGATTTGCATTTGGAAGTAATTGTAAGCAAACTGAAAGAAAAATTCAAAGTTGCTGTAACGCTGGATGAACCTAAGGTTGCCTATCGCGAAGCAATTCGTAAGAAAGTGAAAGTTGAAGGTAAGCATAAAAAACAATCGGGCGGACACGGTCAGTACGGACATGTATGGATTGAATTTGAACCGACCGACTCAGAAGACCTTGTATTTGAGGAAAAAGTATTTGGCGGCGCTGTTCCAAAGGGATACTTCCCCGCCGTAGAAAAGGGATTGCGGGAAAGCTGTCAGCATGGCGTACTTGCCGGATATCCGGTTGTAAATTTAAAAGCCACTTTGTTAGACGGTTCCTACCATCCGGTTGATTCCTCTGAAATGGCGTTTAAAATTGCTGCGTCTGCCGCGTTCAAAACAGGTCTTGCACAGGCAAACCCGGTTTTGCTCGAGCCTGTTGATCAT
>CALXJH010000066.1 GCA_944388555.1 uncultured Clostridia bacterium | reverse complement strand
CCCGTAAGACGCGGCTGTCCGGTAGATCTTCTCTGCGATTTCGATTCGCTTCTGTGCAGAATCGGGGATTCCGTTTTCGTCCAGCGTCAGCGCCACGACAACGCCGCCGTATTTGCGCACCAGCGGGAACACGCTTTCCATGCTTTCCTTTTTGCCGTTTACCGAATTGACCATCGGCTTTCCGTTATACAGCCGCATGCCCGTCTCCAGCGCGCGGATATCGGAGGTGTCGATCTGAAGGGGCAGATCGGTGACTGCCTGGAGCTCGGTAATGGCGCGGCACATCATTTCGGGTTCATTGATTTCAGGCAATCCCACATTGACGTCTAAAATGTGTACCCCTTTTTCCTGCTGGGCAATGCCTTCGCCTAAAATATATTCCATATTCTTCTGTCTGAGTGCTTCTTTAAACCGGGGTTTTCCGGTCGGATTGATGCGTTCGCCGATCAAAACCGGCTTTTTCCCGATACAAACCGCATGGGTATAGGAAGAAACCAGCGTATCTTGTTTTTTGGTTGCCGGCTTAAACGGGACAGCAGAAACACATTGTACCATTTGCCGGATATGTTCGGGGGTTGTACCGCAGCAGCCGCCCAGAATACAAGCGCCCATTTTTGCAATTGCCTGCATTTCGGTACCGAATATTTCGGGCGTTATATCAAAGACGGTCTGTCCGTCCACCACTTTGGGCAAGCCCGCATTGGGATTTACAATCACCGGCACCGAAGCAAATTCGAGCAATTCCTCAATCACGCTCCGCATCTGCCGGGGTCCTAAACTGCAGTTTATGCCGAGCGCGTCCACTTTAAGGCCTTCCAGCATGGCAACCATCGCCTGCGGAGAAGCGCCGGTCATCAGCTTTTTCTGTTCGTCATACACACAGGTTACAAACACCGGCAAATCGCTGTTTTCTTTGGCCGCCAGCACCGCCGCCTTGGTTTCGTAGCTGTCGTTCATGGTTTCAATGAGGATTAAGTCGGCGTCTTTTCCCGCACGCACCACCTGTGCAAATTGCGCCACCGCCTCTTCAAACGGCAGATCGCCGTAGGGTTTAAGCAGTTTGCCGGAAGGTCCGATATCCAGCGCCACCAAAGTATCGGTTCCTTCTGCCGCCTTGCGCGCATTCTCTATGCCGGCGCGTACCA
Source organism: uncultured Clostridia bacterium (assembly GCA_944388555.1). Taxonomy (GTDB): domain Bacteria; phylum Bacillota; class Clostridia; order RGIG6154; family RGIG6154; genus RGIG6154. The sequence goes on along the minus strand of CALXJH010000066.1, from coordinate 7,540 downwards.
CCGCATCAAAATCTGCGCCGAATTTGAGCGGTGAAGCACCAAACGTATTGGTTTTAATGATATTTGCCCCGGCATCTATATATTGCCGGTGCAGATTTATAACCGCCTCCGGATGTTCTATATTCCATTTTTCCGGCTGTTCTCCCGGTTTTAATCCCATTTGCTGCAAAATGGTTCCGGTCGCACCGTCGAAAAACAAAAACTGTTGGTTTAACTTCATTTTACTCCTCTTTTCTATAGGCACATGGTTTCGTGCAGTCTGCGCAGCCGGTACGCGTTTGCTGCGGCCTTTTGCCCAGTCCGACAATTGCCGTAACCGACTTTGTGGGCACCATCAGCAGGCTATCGGTCAGACTTATGCCAATGTTTTTATGCAAGTCCAGCACTTTAAAAATAGAAATCTGCGTTTTAAGCGGCACATCGCCGTATCCGGGACTAAACCTTGGTCTGGTATCGCCAAGCTCGTCGCAGAAGCGGTCGCACAGGCTTTCAATCGCCGCCGTTCCCACCGCCTGCAGAATCACGGCGCGGCTGGGCGACAACACCGCTGTTTTTTTAAGCATACGGTCAAAGGGCATACCGATGGTTGCGCCGAACAGCACCGCCTTTTTGCAGCCCTTTAAATTGTTTGCAAGGGAGCGGCTTTGAATCTGCATACAGCCCAAATCCACACATTCGCCAATCTGCACATCCGTTTCCAGCATACAAACCTTGCAGTCAAGCGCAAGCGCCTCAATCGTTTCTTCGATCAGCCGCTGTACCTTTTCCTCCGGCTTTTGTCTGCCGTATCCTAAATATCTTGCCGCTTCGGCAGGATCAATAAAAATATCTGTATAGCGTTTAATCATGCTAAAATCTCCGAAAGGTTTTTTTGAATTTGACGGGCAACCGCCGGTTTATTCATGGAATACACATGCACCGCGTTGACGCCGTTTGCAAAAAGATCAATAATCTGGTCGGTCGCATAGGCGATTCCTGCCTGCTGCATGGCTGCGGTATGGTCGCCGAACCGGTCTACAATGGCTTTAAACCGCTGCGGCAGATAGGTACCCGAAAGCGCACAGATACGCTTGATTTGACTGGCATTGGTTACCGGCATGATCCCTGCCACAACCGGCACCGTGATGCCCGCTTCCCGGATTTTATACAGGAAGCTGTACAAAACATGGTTATCAAAAAACATCTGGGTTGTTAAGAAATCGCAGCCCGCGTCTACCTTTTCTTTCAGATGCAAAATATCTTCGGCAACGTTTTTGCTCTCCACATGGCCGTCCGGGTAACACGCCGCACCGATACAAAAATCTCCGAGATTCTTAAGCTCGTAAATCAGTTCGGACGCATAGTGATAATCCGAAAGCGCGCCGCCTTCCTGCGGAATGTCGCCGCGGAGCGCAAGAATATTCTCAATCCCGTTCTCCTTTAAAAGCGTTACCTGATCCCGTATCATCTGCCGTGTGGAAGATACACAAGTTAAATGTGCGAGCGGCGTAACGCCGTGATTTTTTAAGATATTGGCAGCAATGGAGGTGGTAAATGCACTGGTTCCGCCGCCGGCGCCGTAAGTAACGCTCATATAGGCAGGGTTTAGCTGTGCGATTTCTTCTACCGCCTGCTGCACCGTATCGTATTTATCCGCCGTCTTGGGCGGGAACACCTCAAAAGAGAGGGTTGGTTTTCCTTTTCCTAATATAGACGAAAGTTTCAATTTTTAAACACCTCTTTCTGCTTGAATCAAAGAATGACTTGTTTTTTCCATCTGCCTGAAATATAAAAACAAATACCGCAAATTAAAGACACGCCGGAAGCGACAGGCGCACCGAGTCCGACTCCAACTAACCCCATATCCAGCGCCATACCGAAGATATAAGACGCCGGGATACGGAACAGAATAGAAGAAATCATACCGTTAATCAACGAAACGGTAGTATGTCCCGCGCCGATAAACAAGCCGTTTAAGCAAAAGACGAAGGGCACCACCAGATAATCAAACTTAAAGGATTGTATGTACTGTATACCGTCCTCTATAACGGGCAACTCGGAGGTAAAAACGCGCATGCAAAGGTCGGGGAAGAAGGAAACAAACGCGAAAATGAGCAAACTGATTCCGACAGAAATGAGCATGCCCACAGCGGTTGTTTTCTTTGCGCGGTCAATCCGTGACGCCCCTAAATTCTGCGCCGCCATAGCCGATACCGAAGTAGACATAGCCGCTGCGGGAAGGATCGCAAACCCGTTCAGCTTTCCGACCGCGCCGACGGCGGCAGAAGCTTCATAGCCGATGGTATTGACAAGCGCCGTCAGAAACAGGAAAGACGCGCTGGTCGCAACGTTCTGGATAGACGACGGAATCCCGATTTTAAGAATCATTTCTAAACGTTTGCGATGTACTTTTAAAGATTCCAGGCTAAAATCAAAGATGAAATTATTCTTTTTCAGATACACAATACATAAAATCATACTGACTGCCTGTGAAAAAACGGTCGCAATCGCCGCACCGAGGGCGCCCATTTTAAAGACCGCAACCAACAAAAGGTCGAGCAGGATATTCACCACACAGGCAATCGAAACAAAGATCAATGGATTTTTGCTGTCGCCAAGGCCGCGCATAACGGCACTTAATGCATTATAACCAAAAATAAAGATATTTCCGAGCGTGGTGACAAAGAAGTAGCGCTGCGCTTCTGCGTACGATTCCTGCGGCGTACGAATGAGCCGCAGCAGCGGGTTTTGCAGCACAAGCATCAAAACAGTCAGTATCACAGCCAGCAGAAACAAAGAAGTAAACAAGGTGCCGATGGTTTCCTTAATGGCTTTTCGGTCGTTTGCCCCCAGATACTGTCCGATCAGAACGGTCGCGCCGACCGAAAGTCCAAACACCATGTTGGTGATTAAAAAAGTCACCTGACTGCCGATATTAACGCCCGACATACTTGCCGCGCCGCAGAACTGTCCTACAATGATCATGTCTGCCACACTATACAATGTCTGAATCAAGTTGGAAATCAGTACGGGAAGGGAAAAGAGAATGAGCTGTTTTGCCACGCTTCCCTTTACTAAATCGTTTTCAAATTTTGCCATATCTTCGCCTCCGAAAATTTTTATGCAGTCCTCCAGTAGATTGTGTGCAATTCGATTTGTTTATTGTATCATACAATTTAAAAAATAGCAACTTTTTTATTGACAAACCTAAATTGTGTGCTATAATTAAAATAGTTTTACTATTGTTTTTGAAACACAGGAGGGATTGATATGAAAATAGGTGCACAGCTGTATTCGGTACACGATTACACCAAAACATTAGAAGGATTTTCCGAAACGCTCAAGAAAGTAGCGGACATAGGTTACACCTCCGTACAGGTTTCCGGAACATGCGATTATGAGCCGGAATGGCTGGCAGAGCAGCTCAAAGAGAACGGACTGACCTGTGATTTAACCCATTACAATTTTGATGCGGTATTAAAAGATCCGAAAAAAGTGACAAAGGATCATCAGATATTCGGCTGCAAGTACATAGGGCTTGGTGCGATGCCGGGCATATGGAGCGATAACCGCCCGGAAGTGTGGGCGCAGTTTAAGGACCGCGTGATCCCGGCGGCAACGGTGATTGCGGAAAACGGCGGGTACTTTATGTATCATAACCACGCGATTGAATACCAGCGGATAGACGGCCAGCGGGCAATGGACTATTTAAAGGAAAATATACCGGCAGACATTATGGGATTTACCATAGACACGCATTGGGTAAAGCGGGGCGGAGAGGATCCGAGCGCGGAGCTGAAACGGTTTCAGGGACGGATTCCGTGTATCCATTACAAGGATCTGATTACCCTGCCGGACGGAGAACAGCGGTTTGCCCCGGTGGGGAGCGGAGAGCTTGACTTTGAGGATATCATCCGCACTTCGCTGGACTTAGGGGTGGAGTTTGCGTTCGTAGAACAGGATGACGCTTACGGAGAAGATCCGTTTGTATGCCTGAAAAAAAGCTTTGACTATTTAAAATCCATGGGCTTGTGCTAAAGGGAAAAAGCGGCTGCTAAAAAACAAAAGGCATACATAACACAAGAAATCAGATAAAAATGAAAAGCGCAGGGAAAATCAAACGATTGCCTTGCGTTTTTTTGTTACAGGAAGCGCGCCCTGCCGCCTGTTTGATTTTTAAGGATTCGTTTAAACAGCAGTGCGCCTATAGAAAAGCAAAGCGGGGTATATTCCATGCCGGTCTCCGTTGCTGCCACAAAGACATCCGCAAAAAAAACTTTAAAATTTCATTCATTTTTCACATTTTCATGTTATACTGAGGAGATAGGAGGGAATTTATGATACATACCACGCTCTGTTACATAGAAAAGGACGGCTGTTATCTGATGCTGCACCGGATCAAAAAGAAAAAGGATATCAACCGTGACAAATGGATCGGCATCGGCGGCAAGCTGGAAGGCACCGAAACGCCGGAGGAATGTATAATCCGTGAAGTGCGGGAAGAAACCGGTCTTACGCTTACCGATTATCGGTGCCGCGGGATTGTACATTTTTGTCCCAAGCGGGAAATGGAAGAAATGATTTATCTGTATACCGCCGCCGGATTTGAAGGACAGCTAAATGAAAGCTGTGCGGAAGGCGTGCTTGAATGGATCCCAAAAGACATGTTGTTTGATTTGCCGCTCTGGGAAGGGGATCCTGTTTTTTTACGGCTCATACAAAACCAGAACCAGCCATTTTTCTATCTGGTTTTAGATTATGAAAATGATAAACTCACGCAAGTGATATTAGACGGAAAGGAGATGTAGATCGAATGCACTGGTCAAAATATATCAAACCCTATCTAAAATATTTTATTTTAGGTCCGCTGTGCATGATTGTAGAAGTGCTGGGGGAAATATTTTTGCCAAAAGGCATGGCAGAAATTATAAACAAGGGCGTACCGAACGGAGATGTCGGCTATATCATCGGCATCTGTCTTTTAATGATTGCAGGCGCGCTGATTATGATGGCAGGCGGCATGGGCGGCGCGTATTTCGGCGCTAAAGCGTCGGTAAACTTTGCCGCAGACCTGCGGCAGGATGTCTATGACAAAATACAAAACTTTTCTTTTGCCAACATTGACAAATTCTCAACCGGCTCGCTGGTTACCCGCCTGACCAATGACATTACCCAGCTGCAGAATTTCATCAATATGCTGCTTAGAATGTGTCTGCGTGCACCCGGCATGATGATCGGCGCGCTGATCATGGCGATTTCCATTAAGCCGCAGCTGGCAATGGTATTATCCGTTACCATTCCGCTGATGTTGATAATTGAATTTTTCATTATTAAAAAGGGCTTTCCGCTTTTCCAGAAAATGCAGAAAAAATTAGATGCGCTCAACTCCACCATTCAGGAGAATCTGACAAACATACGGGTTGTCAAATCGTTTGTACGGGAAGATTTTGAAACAAAGAAATTTACAGACGCGAACCAGGAATTAAAGCGCTCCGGTTTAAACGCGATCACCGTCATGATTTTCATGATGCCGATGATGATGCTCTTTATGAACTTAACATCCGTTGCGGTGCTGTGGTTTGGGGGCAGCATGGTTGCAGAAGGCAGTATGCCGGTCGGCGATTTGAGCGCGTTTATTACCTATATCACCCAAATTCTGATGTCTTTGATGATGGTATCAGTCATGTTTATGACAAGTTCCCGTGCGCTGGCGTCGGGCAAACGTGTAAAGGAAGTGTTGGATGAACCCATTGACTTAACCGATACAAACGCCCGCGAAAAAGAAAAACAAGTCCAAAACGGGGTTGTGGAATTTAAAGATGTCAGCTTCCGTTATTATAAGAATACGGAAGAGCATGTGTTAGACCACATCAACCTTAAAATAGAAGCAGGCAAAAGGGTCGGCATCATCGGTTCGACCGGCTGCGGCAAAACCACACTGGTATCTCTGATTCCGCGTCTTTACGATGTAGATGCAGGGCAGGTTTTGGTAGACGGAACAGACGTACGCGACTATGATTTAAACCATCTGCGTAACGGCGTGGGCATGGTTTTACAGAAAAATGTCCTGTTTTCCGGCACGGTAGAAGAGAATTTGTTATGGGGAGATGAGTCGGCTGACATACAGGAAGTGGAAAACGCGGCAAAAATGGCACAGGCACACGATTTTGTTTCCAATTTCAGCGAAGGCTACCAGTCCTCGATTGAACAAGGCGGCAGCAACGTATCGGGCGGGCAAAAACAGCGGTTATGTATTGCACGCGCATTGCTGAAAAAGCCAAAAATCCTGATCTTAGACGACTCGACCAGCGCAGTAGATACGGCAACCGAAGCCAAAATCCGTTCGGTGTTTAAAAACGCATTGGCAGACACGACCAAAATTATTATTGCACAGCGCATTTCTTCGGTACAGGAAGCAGATGAAATCGTGGTTATGGATGAAGGCAGAATTACCGGTCTTGGCACCCACGATGAACTGCTTAAAAACAATGAAACCTATCAGGAAATTTACGCATCCCAAAAGGAAAGCGCACAGAAGGAGGGGGCATAAACCATGGCTGCAAGAGATTTAGAAACATTAAGAATGCGTTATAACCACTCCGCCGTGCCGGCAAAAGGGATGAAGATGGGCGGTCCGGGACACCATATGGCTGCATCCGCAAAAGGCAAACCCAAAAATACGAAAGGCATTGTACTGCGGCTGTTCGGCTATATCAAGCCCTATAAATACATTCTCATCGGGGTACTGGTTTTAATGCTGATTACAACCCTGTCTTCCCTGGCAGGCTCGTATATGCTGCGTCCTATTATCAATGATTATATTGATATCGGCGAGCTGTTTAACCCCAAAGCTTTATTTCAGATTCTTGCCGTTTTAACGCTTGTATATCTTGTGGGGGTTGTATCCACCTTTTTCCAAAGCCGGCTGATGCTACACATATCGCAAAACGCGATTGCAAATATTCGTGCAGATCTGTTTAAAAAGGTAGAAACATTGCCGCTGCGCTTCCACGACAATGAGAACACCGGTGAAATCATGAGCCGGTTTACCAACGACGTAGACAACATCGGGGTTATGCTGGATAACAGCTTAGTGAGCGTTATTTCGGGAAGCATCACGCTGATTGGCACGCTGTGCCTCATGCTTTATACCAATGTATGGCTTTCGCTGATTGTTATTATTTTTGTGCCGCTGTTTTCGCGGTTTGGCCAGTACATCGCAGCACGAAGCCGCCGGTATTACACACAGCAGCAAGCGGCGCTGGGTGCGGTGAACGGCTATATAGAAGAAACGGTTACCGGACAGCGGGTTGTAAAAGTGTTCTGTCACGAAAAAGAATGTGAGGAAGAATTCGGGGCACTGAACGGAGATTTAAAAGATAAGCAGGTATACGCGCAATTTTTCGGCAGCATTATGGGTCCGGTTTTAGGCAACTTAAGCCAGATTACCTACGCGCTTACAGCCGGCATTGGCGGTATCCTTTGCGCGCTGGGCAGGTTTGACATTGGCGGACTGACCGTCTTTCTGAATTTTTCGCGTCAGTTTGCGCGGCCGATCAAC
>CALXJH010000065.1 GCA_944388555.1 uncultured Clostridia bacterium | reverse complement strand
GAAAACGCATTTGCACCTACATACGGTGCGTTTGCCGGGACGGGAATATTTAATATTTCAGCAATGGAGGCGGCATATGACTTGAAGTGTGTAATTTGTTCCGGTAAAATACATTCTTTATTTAATTTAAGCTGAAGATTTGGAACAACGGAAAACAAATCGGCATTGCCGCAGCGTTCCCCAATGCCTAAAAAACAAGTATGTACCATGGAAGCGCCGGCTTGTACAGCCAGGATAGTGTTGCTGTCAGCACAGGATGTGTCGTTGTGGCAATGTACGCCGACGGGTATCGCAAGCGTTTTTATGACCTGCTGTACCGCGTTGTATACATTAAGGCCAATACTTCCACCATTTGTATCGCAAAGAACGACCGCCTCAGCACCGGCGTCTGCCGCGGCTTTTAATACAGCCAGCGCATAGTCTTGATTTTCATGAAAGCCGTCAAAAAAATGTTCTGCATCAAAGATAACGCGTTTGTCATGTCTTTTTAAATAGGAAACCGAGTCATAAATGATTTTTAGGTTGGTCTGAAGGTCTGTTTTGAGCACGCAGTTTACATGCATGTCCCAGCTTTTTCCAAAAATAGTAACAACGTCGGTGCCTGCTTTTAACAGTGCATTAAAGTTTTGATCTTCTTCGGGAGGGGTTCCAACCCGATGTGTGCTTCCGAATGCGGCAAGCTTCGTATTTTTAAGGGATAGTTTTTTTGCCTGTTCAAAGAACTCCATTTCTTTCGGACTGGCATAAGGATTCCCGCCTTCAACAAAGGAAACCCCCATCTGGTCCAAAAGTTTTAAGATTTTTAGTTTATCTTCAACAGAATAAGAGATTCCTGTTGCTTGCGCACCTTCTCTTAAACCACATTCATATACCAAAATATGCAATTCAAATCACCCTTTTAAAAAGGTTATGAAGCTTACGGATCTTCATAACCTTTTAACATTTTCAATTCAGTTTAAGAAGCTCTTTTTCAGCTATTGCGTTTTTGATGGAACGCCAGATGTCACTGTCTTTTTTCCATTGAATGATTAGTATAGCGATAGCTGCGATTAAACTAACGACAGAAATAATTAAAACAAATCGTTCAAAAGCTTTCATGTAAAAACTCCTTTTTATTTTAGTATAGCACAGTGAAAAGAAGCTGTCAATAGTTGAAATTTTTGTGAAATAAAAAAAAGTACTTGAAAAAAAGATGCAAAACATGTATAATATTTAATGTTGTATATGAAAGGGAATATACTTTTAACTTCCCAAGAAAAATAGAAAGGAATGAAGAGTGTGCGAGAATTATTGACAGAAAAAAACAAGGAGGTAGGGGTTTGCGCTTTTGTCACTATGCTTCTTGCCATGTGTATCGTTGGTTCCTATTATCTGCAATATACGCAGGACGTATATTGGATAAAATTATTTACATATGTGCTGCTTTTATTGTGCAGCGGATATGTTTTGGCGTTTGCGTGGATTAATAAGGAACAAAATGTAAAAAGTGCGGTAACAGGCTTGATCATTGCTTTTGTTTTTGCACTTGCCGAGAGTATTTTCGGCGTAATTTCCAGAGCAGATTTGCGTATAGCGACGGAAGCAATTACGATTGCAGTCAAGGCGGCATTGGTTTTTACATTATTGGATGCCCTTGTATTCGGAAGTGCGCTGATTAAAAAATGGTGGTATATCTTACTTTCTGTTATTTTATTGATTATTCCGGCATTATTGAAGGCGCTGCCTGTATTGTTCACTTCTCTTGCAAATAGCGCACTGGGAGAAAATATTACAGTCATTACTATTGTTTTTTATGCTTTTGTTGGATTATTTGGTATAGCCGGTGCAGTTTTTGCAATTATACAAATTGCAAGAAAACAGTATACTTTTGTTTCCTGGTCTGCATTGCTGTATAGTTTGTCCGTACTCCTTTATGGAATTTTTGGCATTTTACGTATTTATATGGACGCAGAACAATGGACTAAAAATACAGCGATCCTGTTTGAAGTAGCATCTATACTTTTGATACTGGCCGCAGCAAACCAAAATAAGCCTGCTTCGAAAAAAATCAAGAAAAAACATTAAATATTAAAAAAAAATTTGCAAATACTAATTGACAAAGGCACCAATGTTCGTGTACAATAAAAATAGAAATGAGGTGTTTAAGAAATGGCAGACAAAGAGAATGTTGTTATCCTCACAGACGATGAAGGTAAAGAAGTGGAATTTGAGCATATTGATACCATTGAAATGAATGACGAATGCTATGTTTTGCTTCTGCCGGTAGAAGAACCGGATGACGGTGTGGTTATTTTGAAGTTCGAAACAGATGATGAAGGCGATGAGATTTTAGTTGGCGTTGATAATGATGAAGAAGCCATGGCCGTTCTTAAGAAATACGATGAATCCGTCAATGAAGAGGATGATGAATAGTTAGTGAATCATCTTCTTTGTTTCAATACCTGCCGGATGCGTTATTGTCAGCACGTGTTTTGAACCAACACTAATTTTAAGGGATTCAATCTCCGACAGCAGGATTGTAGGCCCCCTGAGTAAATCAGATGGGGAAACGCGAAACTGTCGGGTTGTTGCCCACCTGTACAAACAGGTTTAAAAATTGCAGCAAGACGGTCAGGCGGGGGTATATTTAATATTTATCCTTTCGAGTAATGGATATAAAAGCGAACCGCAATATATGCGGTTCGCTTTTTATGTAAAGGATAAATTGTTTGAACATTTGTTAAAGATATTTTGCCATGTGGGAAGCGTCATAAAAACCACATTCCTGCGCAATTGTTGTTTTAGAAAGTGTTCCAGTTAGTAACAAAGTTTTGGCTTTTGAAACACGAATGTTTTTCACATATTCCATAGGACTTATTTTAAAAATGGTTTTAAAATGACGTATATAGGTTGAGCGTGACATATGGGCACATTTTGCAAGAGTATCAATGGTTATTTTTTCAGATAGGTTATTTTTTATATAGTGAATGGATTCCATAACCGCAGAAAAACTATTGTTTTCGCTTGCTTTTGACCAGTGTGAAAATTGCTGAGAATAAAGGAAAGCCAAGTGTGCGATAATTTTTAGAGTTACCATGTTTTTGATCAACTCGGCGCTTTCTGAGTCGGCTAACGTACATTCATGAATCAAATCTAAATCTGACTTGAATGTAGCAAGATTTTGTGAGGATAACCGAAAGCAAAAACGTTGACCTTTCAGATGGTATAGGTATGGAATACCTTCAAGCATATCCGAAACCAAAGGAATTGCGAGAAGTTCGTCTTTGTAGTGTGTAAAGAACTCTTTTTTTATACATAAATTATATACATAAAAATCCGTTTTTTTAAGATAACCATGGTAAACGTCAGGGGGTGTAATATATACATCGCCTACATTTGCTTCTACATAATCTTTATCATAAAAATATTTACCGCTGCCATGCATAATAAAGTTAATTTCATAAAAAGCATGTGTGTGGAGCAAAGCTTCGCAAAAATAATGCAGAAAGGCTTTTACATATGAATGCGGATGTCGATTTGGAATAAAAGTTTCCGGCCAATTGCTAATTGCGTCAAAAGGAAGGTTATGATCCATACTATCACCTCTGGAGTTGACATGATTTTACAACAAAAAGAGCTTTTTTTACTATAATTGTACTATAAAATTGTTTATAATGCAAGTATAAAAAGAAGAGAAGGGGAGCAGCATGAAAAAAAGATTCATAAAGTTGTTGTTGTTTGTGTTTATTATTACGCTTCTTCAAATGCCGGTTTCAGCAGAATCTATCACCGTTATTTTTAACGGAGAGCCAATGCGTTTTGATGTTGAGCCAATAATCGTGAACGATCGGACGATGGTTCCTATGCGTGCAATTTTTGAAGCGCTGGGGTGTTCGGTTTATTGGGATAATGCTTCTGAGCAGGCAATTGGCATAAAAAACGGGAAAAAGGTGGTTGTTGCAATCGGCAGTACGACTGCTTACAGAGGCGGCGAGTATATCCAAATAGATCAGCCGCCATTGCTTGTAAACGATCGGACGCTGGTGCCGCTTCGTTTTATCAGTGAATCCTATGATTGTAAAGTGGATTGGGATGAAAAAACGCAGACAGTGACTATTACAAATGATAATCCAGTGCTTAGTTATCACTTAGATGCGGTTTCTTTTACCGATCAAGGGGATTGGACGCGTGACGGTGATGCATTAAAAGGAAGAATTGACCGCGATACGATGCTGGAGGAAAATGGAACCATTTTACCAGGCAAAGATGCTACGGCCAGTGTAAATATTACCAAACCAGGGAAATATCGCGTATGGGTATTGGCACGTGACTATGCGACAAACCAGCAAGGAACGCGGTATTATACCATTCGTATCGATGACCAGCAATCTCAAAATACTTTTGGTCAGCATGGCAATGAAGGGTTTGTTTGGCAGGATGCGGGTGAATTTACCTTGACGGCTGGAAACCATGAAGTCGGATTGGTAGATACCTCTGCATTTCATGCAAGGTGTGCAGGGATATATATAACAAATGATTTGGATTTTATCCCGACGCAAGATGTAGATATGGATGTTCTGTGTCCGGCGCTTGGCGCTGTGCCGGAAATGCCGATTGTTATTTATCCCGACTGGACAACGAAAATTTTCACACCGGAAAAAACAGCGGCAATAGAAAATGATCAGTATAAGATAGAATTTTATCAGGGTACGACAGAAAACGGCAAGCTGGTACAAAATGCTATTTTTGTAAAGGATGACGGAAACTGGGTAAAAGTAAAAGATCGCACAGAAGAATTTGCATACATGCTGCAGCGCGCAGATACCAGTCGATATAACACCACGGTAGATTATGAATATATTGCCGATACCACTTTTAAACTTAATGAGGAAAGCGTTCAGGTATCTACAGATAATATGTATGAAATGGCGCCGATTAGTTGGTGTATTCCGGTTGATTATCAGTTGATAGATGAAAATAAAATTGCGGTTACATTTGATAATGTATATGCAGATGTTACAGCCGTTTTTGAGATGGATGATGCTTTTAAAGAGCCCAAAATAACATTAGATGCCTCTTTTAAGACGGAAGGATCCTATTCATTTGTGCTGTTTAGCGGAAACGGAGTAGCATATGAAGATTTTGATACGGTTACTGCACCGCTTCTTTACGTAAAACATGCGCTGCCTGAAAAACCGTTGGTGATAACCGAACCCTTTATGTTTACGCCTATGAACACACTTTATTACAGCGCGGAAAGAAATCAAAAGGGAAACGGAAAAGCTTTCACATCTGGGCTGGTTGTAGATCCAAGTGTTGTGCGGCAAGGATTTTCTTACCCACAGACGGCAGAATATGCAACCGGATTTTACACGCCGGATAATCAGGTACGACCACACTTGATTGCGCCTGTTATGGGTGATAACAACCATTTTCAATCAGGAGATACATATACGTTTGCCTTTCGTCTGCTGAATGATTTTAAGGATTGGTATGATGTATTTAAGCATGTTGGTGTAGATATGTATCATAATCGGGACATACGCGATAATTATTACACCTCTTTCAATGAAGCAATTTATAATACGACAGAGCTTTGGCTGGATGATTTTTATGGCGGATGGGATGATAAAGCAATGTCTTATTATAACATGGAGGCCAAAGATGTAACAACGCAGGCAGATCCGCTGGAAGCGGTGCAGAGATTTGCTTTGACAGACAATAAAACAATTTTAGATGAGAGAACCGTACCTACCATTGCTTACATATTATCACATGGGACAAAAAGTTTTCAATACACTTCCGAAACAGGGGGGCTTACGAGTTCGTATATTACAACGGAAATACCATCGCCGATCGGTACACCTGTAGATTATAGCGCAAGTGTGTATGGCGGTTTGTATGAGATGACACAAGGAAGAATGCCGTATCTTCTGTACTATGCGCTCAATGAAGCGGATAGCGGACAAATTACAGATCTTGCTGCATTATATAAATTTACCGGTGATCAGAGTTATTATAATATGCTGATTTTAAAAGCGGATGAATACCTGGAAGAAACAAGCTGTATGTCAGGTGAAAATTATTATAAAATGTTTACTACAGGATTTGTATATACGGATTATGCACGCCTCTTAAATACCCTGCTGCTGGCTTATGAATATACAGGAGATACCAAATATTTAGAAGCGGCTGACAAAGCCGGGCAACTAACAATGACCAGCACATGGAATACAGGCTATCATAACGGCTATGATTACAATACCTATCATATAGAAGATACCGGTGTGCCTTATGTGCATGACGGCAATGAATTTTTCTTCTGGCACGGCAGTTATAGATGGCGTTTAGGAAATCCGCCTGAACCGAATCAGGTCAAGTCCGGCTTGGAATTGGGGTTGAAAATTCCAACCGAAGATGTACCCGGATGGCTTCCTGCGCAGGCAGGTTTGGGCACAGAACATCCGTTTACACCTCGGTATGGTGCCATCAATCAGATGAATGTGTGGGCAGGTTCTATTCTGCGTTTGGCAGGATATACAGGAGACACCTATTATGTGACGCAAGCGAGAAATGCGATGATCGGGCGATTTGGAAATTATCCGGGATATGGCAGAGAGCGTTATATCACGCACAATCAATATCCGGATTATCCGTATACCGGCCCGGATTACACGGGTATATATTATCATCATATCCCGGTATTTATGGGAATGTTGGAAGATTATCTGATAAACGATGTATGGTATCGTTCGGGAGCAAAAATTGAGTTTCCGTCGCTGGTTCAATACGGTTATGCCTATTTTGATATGAATCGCTACGGACATGAACCCGGAACCTTTTATGATCAAACCGATATGTGGTTGTGGTTAGACGACGGTATTTTAACAACCGATAACAGAAGTGTGGATTATCTCGTTGCACGCAAAGAAGGAACGTTGGGAATCGCTCTTTTAAATGAAAAGACTGAAGACGTAACAACGACTGTGACATTGGGAGATAAAATTGAGGATGCATCCAATATTAACGGTTCGGTAACGGTGATAGATGCAGCCGGAGCTCAAACAGATACACAGATCGTAAACGGGCAGTTTACAGTAAAAATACCGGCGAAAGGCATCACAAGCGTTGTTATTAAAACGCCGAATGTGCATGATCCATCTTATATACGGGATTATGAATATTCCACCGAATTAGGGGAAACTGTTTCAGAGCATACCAACGGCAAAGGATTTGTGATTCAGCTCAGCGATGATTTATATCATGCATATACGTATGTAACAGACAAAGATTTGCAAAAGCTGGAAATTACTTATACGGTCGACGGGCAGACGTATACCCAAGTTTGTGATAGCTACCCGTTTGAGTTTCTTATAAAAGTTGAAAATCCAGCGGCAGCCTTTACATATACGCTGAAAGCTACGACTGCAGATGGGCAAACAAAGGACATGGGCGGCGGTGTGCTTCGTACACTCGATTATTCTACAAATTTGACAGGCGATGATTCTGTAACAGTGTCAAAAGGAAGTTATTACAGTCTGGACGGTACGAGTATTTATACGCGTGAAACAACAAAAGCACCGTGGTTTGATGTATCGGCTGCCAAGATAAACCGAATTGGCAGAGCGGAAGGAAAATGGAAATTTATTGTTGAAAAAAATACATTTCCTTTTGAAGTTAACGAAAACAATGTAGCGCAGCTGCAAAATATTGGTGTCGTAATGGACTGGAAGCATAGGACGAAGAATGAGGAGATCGTTGCAGCAAGCTATGTTTCTAAAGCGGAGATGGCAGATGATGGGGCGAGAATTGCTTTATATGTTGAAAGCACCCTGAAATTGCCTGCGTCAATTACTTCGTTTGATAATGCGGCGTATACTATAACCATGCAGGTATATCATGATTCACCCGTTGATGCACAAGTAGGTGTGTTTGGAGACGGATCGGATATCGAATATAAGAAACTTGAATTTAAACCAACGCAAATTCCGCTTGCAGGTCGAGGAAGAGATGGTGTAAATTGGCGGTTTGTTGTAAAATTGAGCGATCTTCCTTTTGAAGATTTCTTGCTTCCGGAGCTTAATAATCTGACGGTGAAAGCAACCTATACAAATAAATCGGATCCCAAAGATGTACGCATTTTAAATGGAAAAGTTTTACGCGCGGAAGAACGCAGCGATGGAACATCTATAACTTTGATTGTTCCGGCAACCGAAGAGGTACCAATGAAAAACGCGGATGGTTCTGTGTTTGACGATGCAAACTATGAAATTGTATTTTTACTTTCACCTGCGGAATAGATATTCCAAAAATTATTAAAAAAATAGTTTAATAAATACCGATTGCAAAGATTTTTTTGCAATCGGTATTTGCTATTATTAAAAAGTGGTATATTTTATATTTCGTTTTAATAAGCATATAGCAAGTTTTTATTTAAACAAATGGAGATTTGCGTTATGGTAGAAATTGCGATATTAGAAATTACGGATCAAAAAAATTTCTATGTAGAAAAAAAAGAAATAGAAGATTTACCCTGCGTTTTACATTTAATATACGTTCCTCTTCAAAAAAGACTGAAAAGAAGGATAAAGACGAAACTGTTAAAAATTCTTGCAAACTATACATATGTATTAACCATACATGAAAAACTAAAGGGGTATATGAAAGGGCAAAGCGATAAAAGCTTGCTTTACTATTATCCGCTTGAAAGTATTATGTATTTAACGCATGGGGCAGCATA
>CALXJH010000064.1 GCA_944388555.1 uncultured Clostridia bacterium | reverse complement strand
AAGCTATCCCGACTCTGTTTCGTTCCAGCATGCTTCACCGGCACAGGAAAAAGGGATTCTTACCCATCTGGTATTGGAAAAATGGATTTTTCAGAAACCGACGCGCGCCATGCCATTGAAACCTGTGTACAAAACGGACAGCTAACCCCCGAAGAAGCGCAAGTGGTAGACGCTGCCAGCATTGACCGCTTTTTAAGCGCGCCGCTTTGCCATACACTGCGCGGCGCGGTTTGGACAGAACGCGAATTTTCCTTTAATATCCATATAGACGGCGGCGAAATCCGCAAAGAAAACACCGGAACGCCCGTACAGATGCAGGGAACGGTGGATCTTCTGGCATACATGCAGGATGCGGTGTATGTCATCGACTTTAAAACCGATCGCCTGACCAAGGAAAATACCCAGCCCAAAATAGACAGCTACAGCCGCCAGCTTGCTTATTACAAAATGGGGATGGAAAAAATGTTTCCGGAAAGACCAATCAAGGGGTGTATTTATTTCCTGCAAAACGGCACCGAAATTTGGGTATGAGGACTTTAAAATACAAATCATTTATGGTTCGAACGCCGCTTAAAAACCGTCCGCACCAAAATACGGCGGCGCATTTTTCGCTATCATGAAAAGCTTTGCAGAAAACGCAGGCGCGCCGGATACGCAATGTATCCGGCGCGCTTTTTAATGACCCATCCTCCGCCTTTTCCCGTCCGGCAGTAAAACGGCTTGCTTTTCTGCCGCCTGTGGGTGCCAAAGCCGTGTTTTAGCACGCACATTAAATGAAAAAATAGGCAAATCCCCCATAACTTGGCACTTTTCTGTAAAACAGGCAATGGCAAAAAATATTTTCCCTGCCACTGCTTATTTTTTCGCACGGCATTTTTCTATACCCCTGCTTTAAAAAACAAACAATGGTTTCCCGCTCTGTTGAATTTTTCTTTTATTTTTATTATAAACTGTAAAAAACAGGGAATAATTGGAAGTAAAGGAGGTTTTAAATTATGGATTTTGCAAACACACAAACAAAAGACAATTTGCTGGCTGCTTTTGCAGGAGAATCCCAAGCGCGCAATAAATATACTTTTTATGCACAAATTGCCCGCAAAAAAGGATTTGAGGCAGTTGCCCGCATCTTTGAGGAAACCGCTGAAAACGAACGGCAGCATGCGAAAATCTGGTTCGAGCTTCTCAAAGGCAAAATGCCCGACCTTGCCGCCGCACTTGCCGACGCAGCCGCCGGGGAGCGTTATGAGTGGGAAAGGATGTATCCTGAATTCGAAAAAACGGCACAGGAGGAGGGCTTTGCGGATATCGCGCGTCTGTTCCGTTTGGTTGGCAGTGTAGAATCGCATCACGAGCAGAGATTTTCTTTACTGCAAAATCAGGCGGAAAACAGCACCCTATTGCATACCGATTCCCCCACCGAATGGGTATGCGCAAAATGCGGATATGTGCATCACGGTCAAAATCCGCCGGAGGTATGTCCGCTGTGCAAGCACCCGCAGGGCTTTTTCCTCAACCAAGACATACCGCCGCATCTGAAATAAAATAACCGCTGTATGAAATTGCAGTGTTTTTCTGTAATTTTTTAGTTTGCTGCAAAAGCCGGCGGGCTGCAAAATTTTTATATTTCTTTCATTCCTTACTTGTTTTTTTAAAACAGAGCCGCTTTGTTTAAACAGCGACTCTGTTTTTGCTTATTTTAGAATCGCTTTCCGCCGCACTTTTGTACGCGGGCAAAACCGATAGCAGGATATTTAAACGTTTGTTCGTTCTTTAAAGTTTGTCCGCCTGTGCACAGGCTTAAAATTGCAGCGTTTTGCCGCAATTTTATTTTTATTTTGCTTCCCGCCGCACAGGCAGGTCTTTATAGTCTACTAAAATAATATCCTCGCCTATGGTACGGATGGATTCCCACGGAATCACAATATCCTTGTCCCCGCCGAACAGTCCGAACAATTTGCCGCCGCCGGGTATGATGACTGAATTGAGCGTGCCGTGCTCCATATCTATATCCACGTCCGACACATAGCCGAGCCGCTGTCCTGTCGCGATGTTAATAACTTCTTTTTGTCTGAAATCTGCCGCTTTGTTCATTCTTTTTCCTCCATTCGTTTTTTCCTCACAAAACAAAAAAATCTGTGTGCTAATATATATGCACACAGATCTTTTGATTATGCGTTCCCGCATTAAACTTTCTCATACGTTTCGATAATTTCTTTTGACGGCGGCGGTGTCAGCAAGCTTACCACTACAATTGCAATACATGCCACGATAAATGCCGGAAGCAGTTCATAAATTGCAAAAATACCGCCCAGCTTTGCAATGCCGTACTTCCAGATAAATACCATGGCGCCGCCGCTCACCATACCGGCAATCGCCCCCCACGCATTCGACCGCTTCCAGAAAAGCGCAAACAGGACAACCGGCCCGAACGCCGCACCGAACCCTGCCCACGCAAAGGATACGATATCAAATACTTTAGAATCGGGATTCACTGCAATCCACGCCGCTATCAGAGAAATTGCAATTACGGTACCGCGCGCAATGCGCATGGTTTTCTTTTCGGTCAGCTTGATACCAAACGCACCTTTGGCAATATCCTCCGAAATACTCGAAGCCGCCGCCAGCAGCTGCGAATCGGCAGTCGACATGGTAGATGCCAAAATGCCCGCTAAAATCAGTCCTGCTAAAATGGCGAAAATAAATCCGCTGCGACTGATAATATCCGAAATGGCAATAATAATTCTTTCTGAATCGGCTAACCCGGTCACCACGCCATTATTTACCAATGAATAACCGATAATGCCGATAAAAATGGCAATCGCCATCGAAATCACAACCCATACAGACGCAATCCGTCTGGACAGCTTTAATTTGTTTTCATTCTCAATCGCCATAAACCGCAGCAAAATATGCGGCATACCAAAATAGCCCAGCCCCCACGCTAAGGTAGACGCTATGGTAAGCGCACTGTACTCTCCGACTACGCCGTCTACCGCGCCGGTAGAAGTTAAGCTGTAATATCCGTCCCATGCTTTGGCGTTTTCAATCACCGCGTCCATTCCGCCGGCATTTACAATACCGAATCCCAATACCGCAATCAAAGCAAAAGTCATCACAATGCTTTGGATAAAGTCGGTCGTGCTGGCAGCCGAAAAACCACCCATAGACGTATAGGCAACAATAACAAATGCCGATATCAGCATCGCCCAGGTGTAATCCCAGCCGAACATCTGATTAAACAGCTTTCCGCAGGCAGAAAAACCGGATGCCGTATACGGAATAAAAAAGATAACAATGATCAGCGCCGCAACCGTTCTTAATATTTTTGTCTTATCCTGATAGCGGTTATGGAAAAATTCAGGAATGGTCACCGAATCCCCTGCCGCTTTGGTATACCGGCGAATCCGTTTTGCAACAATCAGCCAGTTTACATACGTTCCTGCCGCAAGTCCGATGGCCGTCCAGCTTGCTTCTGCAATGCTTCCTGCAAGCGCCACGCCGGGCAGTCCCATCAAAAGCCAGCTGGACATATCCGACGCCTCTGCGCTCATTGCCGTTACCAGCGGGCCCAGTTTTCTGCCGCCTAAGTAAAAATCCCCTGCATCTTTGGTTCTTTTGGAATAAATATAGCCAACCCACAGCATTCCGAGCAAATACACCACAATACTCAGAATAATTCCAAACACCCTTGAATCAAACATCTCTTTTTCTCCTCTGCATTAAATTTAAAATCTCTGAAAATGCCGGCTGCGCGGCTTTCTTATAAAATCCATCCTGCGCTTTTTTGTAGGGCACAGCTTTTGACTTTGCTTTCAGCGTATTCTGTTTACATTTGCCAGAACGCTTTAAAAAACCCATCCAGCTATTTTGTATGCGGCTCGGTCTATGTCCCAAAATTTTGCATGATGGTTATGGCCATGCCGCAAATATGTTTGGCAGAAAGTTTTTTTGCAAAGCTGTCTATAGCGCCAGCCGTACAGCGTACGAACAGCACTGCATAGGCGCCAGTTGCCGGCTTTCAAAGAAAGGCTTACTGCAAATATTTTAATATAAATACAAGCCGTAAATCGGCTTGTTACAACGCCGTTTCAATAAACACATCCTATCAAAAGTCCGTTTTTGGGCTTTTGTTCAATAATTGTGTTTATTATAACATGAGTACAAGCCGTAAATCGGCTTGTTACAACGCCGTTTCAATAAACACATCGAAGTCAAAAGTCCGTTTCCGGGCTTTTGTTCAATAATTGTGTTTATTATAACATAAGTACAAGCCGTAAATCGGCTTGTTTCAACCCCGTTTCAATAAACACATCTTTTAAAAGCACGTTTTCGGGCTTTTGTTCCGCAGTTGTGTTTATTATAACATAAATTTCCAAAGAATGCAATATAAAAAAACCGGTTCTGCATTTTTCACCCTTTGCATTTTTTAGGCGGCGCATTTGCTTTAATGCAGCTTGATTTTTAGTTTATCCAATAGTTCGCGGTTATTTTTGGTGGATAAAATCATGTGGATGAGCTGTTCGGCGGTTTCTAAATTGTTCTGACCGCTCAGCGCGTTACGAATTGCCCATATTTTGTTCAGGTTTTCTTTTTTAATCAGCAGCTCTTCCTTTCGGGTCCCGGACTTAAACAAATCTATTGCAGGAAAAATACGGCGTTCCTGCAATTTTCTGTCCAAATGGATTTCCATGTTTCCGGTGCCTTTAAACTCCTCATAAATCACCTCGTCCATTCGGCTGCCGGTATCTATCAGCGCGGTTGCTAAGATGGTAACGCTCCCGCCGTGCTCAATATTGCGCGCCGCACCGAAAAAGCGTTTCGGTTTATAGAGGGTTGCCGGGTCCAGTCCGCCGGACAGCGTTCTGCCGCTTGGCGGAATAACTAAGTTATACGCCCGGGCAAGCCGCGTAATAGAATCCAGCAGAATAACGGCATCTTTGCCATGCTCGGCAATACGTTTTGCCCGCTCTAATACCATTTCCGCCACTTTGATATGATGCTCCGGCTGCTGATCAAAAGTAGAATACACGATATCCCCTTTCACCGAACGCTCAATATCTGTAACCTCTTCGGGACGCTCGTCTACCAGCAGGACAATGAGCGTACATTCCGGATTATTGACCGCAACCGCCTGCGCGATATTTTTTAAAAGGGTGGTTTTCCCGGCTTTGGGCGGCGCCACAATCAAGCCTCTCTGGCCTTTTCCAATGGGAGAAATGAGATCGATGGCGCGCATGGCTGGATCACATCCCGGATATTCCATAGAAAGCATCTGGTTGGGATAAACGGGCGTGAGCTGTTCAAAGGGTTTTCTGCGGATAGACACCACCGGCAAATCCTCATTGACGGTTTTAACGAAAATCAGGGGCTTAAACTTTTCTCCGTCCCGGCATTCGCGGGTAAAGCCGCTTACCCGGTCCCCTGTTTTGAGATTAAACCTTCGGATCTGATTCTGTGAAACATACACATCCTGCGGCGTGGAAAGATAATTTTCACCCCGCAGAAAACCATAGCCATCCGGCATGACCTCCAGGATCCCTTCTGCCGGAGACCGCACATCTTCGTCTGCTGTATCTGTTTCTTCTATTTCGTCCTGCAGCTCTGCCGGCGGCTCGCAAACCAGCTTTTCGCAGAGCAGTGCCTGCAGTTCGCTTTTCTTGTACTTAGAATACCCGGCTATTTTGTTTTCTCTTGCAATTTCCTGCAATTCCAGCAGCGTTTTCGACAGCAATTCTTCTTTATTCATGTTGATTCTCCTTGACAAAATTTGATTTTAGGTATATCATAATATATTATAGTACTTTTAGGAAGGCGGATGACTTATGCAGATTTCCATTACAAAAACAACCCACCCGAAGCAAAAACCGGATGAAACCAAATTGGGATTCGGTAAAATCTTTACCGACCATATGTTTATGATGAATTATTCAGGTGCAAAAGGCTGGCATGACGCAAGAATTGTACCCTACGGGGATATTACCCTTTCTCCTTCCAGCATGGTGTTCCACTATGGTCAGGAAATGTTTGAAGGATTAAAGGCTTATAAGGGAAAGGATGGCAAAGCGCGTTTGTTCCGTCCGGACATGAACGCAAAACGTGCGAATAAAAGCAATGAGCGTTTGTGTATCCCTCAGATTCCGGAAGACATGTTTGTAGAGGCTGTAAAAGCGGTTGTCGAAGTAGACAAAGACTGGATTCCCTCTGCGCCCGGCACTTCTTTGTATATTCGTCCGTTTGTCATCGCGACAGATGCATTTTTAGGCGTTGCACCTTCAGATACTTATTTATTTATGATTCTGCTCTCCCCCAGCGGCGCTTACTATGAAAGCGGATTAGAGCCGGTGGGTATCTGGATTGAAGACGAGTATGTGCGTGCGGTGCGCGGCGGTATGGGTTTTGCAAAAACCGGCGGAAACTATGCTGCAAGTCTTGCCGCACAGGTAAAAGCGCATGACGACGGCTATTCACAGGTATTATGGTTAGACGGTGTTGAACGTAAATACATTGAAGAAGTCGGCGCCATGAACATTTTCTTTAAAATAAACGGAACCGTGGTTACCCCCATGCTCAACGGCAGCATTCTGCCGGGTATTACCCGCGATTCGGTTATTCATATGTGCAAAGACTGGGGTTATACCGTAGAAGAACGCAAAA
This sequence comes from uncultured Clostridia bacterium, assembly GCA_944388555.1. Classification (GTDB taxonomy): domain Bacteria; phylum Bacillota; class Clostridia; order RGIG6154; family RGIG6154; genus RGIG6154. The sequence goes on along the minus strand of CALXJH010000064.1, from coordinate 7,919 downwards.
TCGACGTGCATGAACTGGAACAGGCGTTTGCAGACGGCACATTAGAAGAAGTGTTCGGAACCGGTACTGCTGCTGTCATTTCTCCGGTCGGCAAACTGCGGTTTGGCGATGAAGTGATGGAAATCGGCGGCGGTAAAATCGGTCCGCTCAGCCAGAAGCTGTACGACACGCTTACCGGTATTCAGTGGGGCGACCTTAAAGATCCTTACGGCTGGTCAGTTGTGATAGACTAATTTAAAAAAATTATGTCTTTTGCGGATTGCAAATGCATAGAAATAAAAATCCCGGAGTCTTGGGCAATGCGCCCAAGACTCCTTTTTTAAGCTGAAAATACACGTTTATAGGAATAAAGAAATCAAAGGATTGTAATTATAAAGCAGTTTGGTTAAATAACTGTCCGCAATATAAGACGATAAGGTTGCGGCGAAATCGTTTGCAGCAAAAAGCGGCAGCAAAAGAAGAAGCAACCAAAGAATGACGCACCCCTTCAGCCCGCCGACAACACTGCCCAAAAGCTTATTGATACTGCGCAGAATGGGAAGCGACATAATCTGATCGATGACATGCATCAGTACCCGCAGCAGTACGCGTACCACCAAAAAAGTGACAATAAAGCCCGCCGCATTGATGAGTATGGAAATCAAATCACGCGCCATGCTGTCGGCAATGCCGCTCATCGCCACAACAGGCTGTTCGGAAAGGGTTGCGTCAAAGGTTTCCTGCAGTGCGTCGATCCAGCCCTGCACCGGCTCTAATCCGAGCAGGAACTCTGTGATCGGCTGTTTAAACAGCATGATGGCAATGACAGTAACGATAAAGGACAAAATCTCTAAAATGCCCCGTGCGCCGCCTTTTTTTCTGCCTGCTTGTATAAAGAACAGCAAAAAGATAATGACAATTGCATCCAGTAAAATACCCATATACATTTTCTCCCTTCTTTAATATCCTATATGCACGCTGTAAATCGAGGCTGTACTGCCAGCTAAGGTGACAAATGCTTTTCCTTTGTCAAACAGCAGCACGCGTTCGCTGTCGCCGGTCAGCGTGCTTTTGGCTTTGACGGCGCCGCTTCGTTTCATCAGCCACACATTTCTAAGTCCGGTCACCACGATATATCCGTCTCTTGCATCCATGGCGGAAACCTCAAACGATACCGTCTGCACACTTTTTTCTTTCAGATGCTTTGTCAGGGCGACCACCTGACTGCCCGACAGCATAGACCCGGCCTCATCGGTACTGTTGAGGGCAAGCGTGATATTATCCGCGTCGGAAAAAGCAAACGCGTGCAGCGTTCTGCCTGCAAACGAGTAGGTATATTTTTGCGTACCCTTTCTGTTATAACAGTATACAGCATTGTCGGTCAGCACATATACATCCGTTCCGTCATATAGCAATTTATATGCAACACAATTCTCTAAAATAACCTGTCCTAACGGTTCTGTCTGCTGCATATCAAAAAACTGCAGCACGGTCTGGATATCCTGCGCGCCGTTTTTTAAGCCTGCCGTAACCAAATACCGGTCATTGTCCGCAAGCGCCGCCGCCGTGATGTACGCTTCCCCCGAATACCATTTATACACTTCCGTTCCGTAATCGTCATAAACGGTAAGAATAGATCGGTAACCGTGCTCGGAAGAAATGGTACCGGTATATCCGTTTTTATTTACAATAACCCCCGTTATGGGCGCCGTTTCCTCTAAGCTGTAATTTAACGTTTCCCGCGTCAGATTCCACACGCCCGCGTTTTCACCATCCGACGCGGTAAAGGTTTTCCCCGTCGACGCCGCCAGATACGGCACCGCTGTTTTGAGTGCGTAATCCCATTGATACGCTCCTTTTTTGTCATATGCCATAATGCCTTTGGTATTCATCAGCAGCAGCTGGTTGTCCACAATAGCCATGTCGTGCTCGCTGATGGTATCGGGCGGAATGATTTTAGGGGTTTGCTCAATGGTATAGGGCATAAACGCAAACACGGCCCATATGCCTGCCGTAAGCAATATTACAATACCAATGCCAATCAGTGCGATCACACGTTTGTTTAGGCGTCTAACTTTGTTTTTCATATTGTTCTCCAAAATATACTTTTTTCATATACAGCCCCTGCGGCGGTGCTGTAATGCCTGCCGCAGCCCGGCTGCGGCTGTCTATAATCCGGCTCAAATCCTCTGTGATTTTGCCTGTGCCGATATAGCAAAGTGTTCCGGTCATAATGCGGACCATATGATATAAAAAGCCGTTGCCGGTCACCTCAAAAATAACCTTCCCGTTTTCTTCAAACACCCGCGCCGCGTAAACGGTGCGCACCGTAGACTTCACCTGTCCGCCGGCTGCCATAAACCCTGCAAAATCATGCGTGCCTATAAACTTCTGTGCCTGTGCGTTCATTTTTCCCACATCCAGCGGGTAAGGAAAATGCCAGGCGTAGCGTCTAAGAAACGGATCGGGCACCTTGGTACAGCAGATTTCATAGCGGTAGGTTTTTTTCAGCACCGAAAACCGCGCATGAAAATCATCCGCCGCCTCAAACGCCGAAAGCACACGGATATCCTCCGGCAACTTTGTATTCAGTGCAAGGTGCATTTTTTCAATCGGAATGGCGGTTTCTGCATGGAAATTTGCCGCGTAACACAACGCGTGTACACCGGCGTCGGTTCTGCCGCAGCCTTCCACAAATACATCCTCTCCCGTCAGCGCTTTTATGCCCTCTTCCACTGCCTGCTGTACCGTCATAACGCCTGCCTGTCTTTGCCAGCCGGCATAATCCGTACCGTCATAGCGAAGATAAATCCCGATATTCCTCATAGCGTCATCCCTTCAATCACAAACTGAAACACCAGTACAAGAAGGGTAAACACCGCTGCCAGTGCGTCAATGCCCGAAAAATGCAGCTGCCGCAGCTTTGTGCGGTTCTGATCCCCGTGGTAACACCGGCACTCCATCGCAACCGCAAGCTCATCTGCCCGCCGGAACGCGCTGATAAACAGCGGAACCAGAATCGGAATCATGGCTTTTGCGCGCTGGAGCAAATTTCCGCTCTCAAAATCCGCGCCCCGCGCACTCTGCGCTTTCATAATTTTATCCGTTTCTTCCATAATTGTGGGAATAAACCGGAGCGCAATCGTCATCATCATAGCAAACTCATGTACCGGTACTTTTATTTTCTTTAAAGGATTCAGCAGGCTTTCAATCCCGTCTGTGAGCATAATAGGTGTGGTGGTAAGGGTGAGCATGGAGGTAATGACAATCAGCATACAAATCCGAACCAGCATAAACCCGGCAAGATTTAAGCCTTCATACGTCGCCTTGAGCCAGCCGATCTGAAACCAAACGGTTCCTTCGGTCAGAAAAATATTAAAACAGCCGGTAATCGCAATCAAAACCGCAATCGCTTTGAGTCCTTTGAGCACATACCAAAACGGCACCTGCGATATACGGATCACAAAAACGGTAAATACCAAAACCGGCAAAAAACCCAGCCAGGATTTAACCGTAAAAAGCCCGATCAGGAAAACAAGCGTAATTAAAATTTTCATGCGGGGATCGGCTTTATGTACTACAGAATCCCCCGGAAAATACTGTCCTAATGTGATGTCTTTGAGCATGGTTCTATCCTTTCGTAAACGGTACGTTTTGTAAAATCCAGTCGGCTGCCTCCTGTACTTTAAAAATATCTTCAGGAACAGCAATGCCCATTTTACGCAGCGCGTTTAATATTTTCGTAATTTGCGGCACATCCAGGCGCATTTCCTCTAATACCTGATCCTGCGCAAAAATCTCTGCCGGCGTGCCGCACATTTTCATCTCTCCGTCGTGCATAACAGCAATCCGATCGGCATGCGCCGCCACATCCTCCATGCTGTGCGACACCAGCACAACGCTGATACCGCGCTGCGCCCGGATTTTTTCCACCTCGTATAAAATCTTTTCTCTGCCGAACGGATCCAGCCCTGCAGCCGGCTCGTCCAAAACCAGCACTTTCGGATTCATCGCCAATACCCCCGCGATGGCTACCCGGCGTTTCTGCCCGCCCGAAAGCGCAAACGGTGACTTATCCAAAAGATTTTCTTTCAGTCCCACCGTCTTTGCCGCCGCCAGCACCCGTTCTTTGATTTCCTCTTCGGAACAGCCGTAATTTTTGGGTGCAAACGCAATATCTTTATACACCGTTTCCTCAAAAAGCTGATATTCCGGATACTGAAAAACCAGCCCCACATTTTTACGTACCTCTTTGAGCGCAATCGCCTTGCTGTCGAAAATATCCACGCCGTCTAAAAGCACCTGCCCGCTTGTCGGCTTTAAAAGTGCATTTAAATGCTGAATGAGCGTAGATTTTCCCGAGCCGGTATGTCCGATAATTCCCATCAGTTCTCCGTCCGCAATGGTTAAATTCACATCGCGTATGGCGTCTGTTTTATGGATGCCGCTGGTATAGGTATGGGTTAAATGTCTGATTTCTATCATTGTATTCTCCTTTGAAATGCTTCCACAAACGCTTCCGGCGTCAGCACGGTTTCTCCAATATCCAGTCCGCCTTTTTTCAGGCAATAGGCAAGCTCTGCCGCCTGCGGAACGCCAAGGCGCAATGATTTCATCTCTTCCACTTTTGAGAAAACCTTTTTCGGATCCGCATCCATAAATATTCTGCCTTCTTCCATCACAATCACACGATCCGCCTGTGCCGCTTCTTCCATGTAATGGGTAATCAAAATAACCGCCATTCCCTGCCGGTTCAGGCGCTTTACGGTATCCATAACCTCCCGCCTGCCCATAGGGTCTAACATAGCGGTAGACTCATCTAAGATCAGGTATTCCGGCTGCATCGCCAAAATACCCGCGATTGCAATTCTCTGTTTCTGTCCGCCCGAAAGATTGTGCGGCGCAGCGTCGATATAGGCATACATATCCACCGCTTTTAGGGCGTCATCCACGCGCTTCCGGATTTCTAAAGGCGGGACCCCTAAATTTTCAGGACCAAACGCCACGTCTTCTTCCACAATGGTTGCAACCAGTTGGTTGTCCGGGTTTTGGAATACCATCCCCACTCTTGACCGGATATCAAACAAAACCTTTTCGTCGGTTGTATCCAGGCGGTCTACATACACTTTGCCCGCGCAGGGAATATTGACGCAGTTAAACAGCTTGACAAGGGAAGATTTTCCCGAACCGTTATGTCCTAAAATGGCGACAAATTCGCCTTTATTTATGGTTAATGACAGCTTGTCCACTACAATTTTTTGTGTATTGGTTTCTTCGTCGTCATAAGAAAAGGAAACCTCTTTTGCCTCGATCATAATGCCCCTCCCTTCTACTTGAACAAACAACGGGCTGTTGTGCCGCAGGGCAGAACAACCGGCTGTTTTTCAACCGGAATACCCAGTTCATCCGCCTGGATTTCCGCAATATCCAAATGCTTTCCCAGCGTCAGGCGCAGGATATTGGAAAGCACCGACGCCTGCAAACCGGTTGTATAAGAATTGATCAGAAAAAACAGCGGAGAGCGGTCCAAAATTTTTACGCATTCCTCTACCAATCCGAAAAGCTCGTTTTCCAGTTTCCAGATTTCTCCGTTCGGACCTCTGCCGTATGAGGGCGGATCCATAATAATGGCATCATAAAAATGTCCGCGGCGCTGTTCGCGCTGTACAAATTTTAAAACGTCATCCACAATATACCGCACCGGTTTGTCTTTTAATCCGGAGAGCGCAAGATTCTCCTTTGCCCAAGTTACCATGCCTTTCGATGCGTCCACATGGCAGACCGATGCACCGGCAGCCGCTGCCGCCGCTGTCGCACCGCCGGTATAGGCAAACAGGTTCAGCACCCGGATGGGACGGCCCGCACCCCGGATGGTATCATAAATAAAATCCCAGTTGGCCGCCTGCTCGGGAAACAAACCGGTATGCTTAAATCCGGTCGGCCGCACTTTAAAAGTAAGCATTTTATAACGCACCGTCCAGCTTTCAGGCAATGTTTGCCGAAATTCCCAGTTTCCGCCGCCCGACGTACTCCGGTGATACACAGCATGCGCTTGTTGTTTTAGGGGTAAATTGCATTTCCAAATCACCTGCGGATCCGGACGGCATAAAATCACATCTGCCCAACGTTCCGCTTTTTCGCCGTTTCCGGTTTCCAAAACCGCATAATCCTGCCATTTATCTGCTAAAATCATCTTTTCATTTCCTTTTAAGTAAAATTGACTATATTTAATATATTATACAACATTTTACAAAGTTTGTAAAGTCTTCTTTTATCTGTATTGCCGTTCAGGCAAAGCAGCGGCGCGCGCCGCTTCAAACCGGCACAGGCGGCACCGAAGCAGTAAAATAAAGTCTATCCCGGCGCAGACCGCCGCCGTGCAGGAAATGCAAACGCTCCCCAAACCCGCGGCAAGCACCAGACACAAAACCCCGGCAGCCGCACCGCCGCCATACATTTTCTCTAATGCAGCCAGCCGCTTCGGCGCAGACGGCACCGGCATACGGATATGTAAGATGGGATATCTTTCGTCCAAGGCGCAGAGTCTGCGGTAAATCCGCTCCTCAAACGGCGCCGTCTTTTCCGTACGCGCAAAACAAAGCACGCCTTTTTTCTGCATGTATAACAGTCCGTACAAAAGCAGAAAATGAAAAACCGCCATGGACGCCAAAAAACCCAAAACCGCCGCAGCGACACACCATATCCGCGTTTGCAGCCACGTATACAAAATTTGCGCATAAAAGTATGCCAAAAGTATGCTAAAAATACCTTCCAGACAGCGCCGTTCGGTATTTGTTTTTGGCTGTATGCGCACAAAATAGCGCAAATCGGTCAGCGGAGTTAAAAGACGCGCAAAAAAAGCATTTCCGAACAGCACACACAACCCCGCGCTCAAAAGAAAAGCAAGGAGGAGATTTATGCTCTGCGTAAACACAAAAGGATTGTGGTACTGCAGGAAAAAACGCTGCACAAATCCGTGCAGAAGGTAAATGGTAAGACTGTATCTGCCAGCTTCGGTCAAGCCCTTAATCTGCCGGTTTGGCATGCACAAAAGCCCGCCGGCAATCCACAGGGCGGCAATGCCAATCAAAATAAGCCGCCACCCCGCGCTGCAGCCGTTTTCGGCAGACGGCATGGACTGGTACAGCCAGGAAGTCTGCACAAACGGCAAAACCGCAGCACTGCACAAAAACGCCAAAAAAAGCAAAACAGCCCCATTTAGGCGCGGCAAACGGCTGAAAACACGGTCAAACTGCCGTTTGCGGCACCACACCCCTGCCAAAAAAAACGGATAAAAGCAAAGGGTGCGGGACAGCGCCGCCGCCTCACCGATCTTAGAAATATACCCGGCGCCAAGCGCGATACATACAGCGCCCGCCAGCCACATCCCGGTGCGTTTTTTCACAAGCGGCAGGGTTAAAAGATACAGCGCGGCGGAAAATAGATACCACATGAGCCAGAAAGGGGTATAAAACAAGGCGGCATTGCCCGTAAAACAAGTATATAAAAATTGAAACACCAAATACGGATACACAAATTTTGAAAAAATATTGCGCAAGTTAAACTTTGCAAAATAGCCGGTGATAAAAACAAAAAAAGGCATATGAAAAGTGTAGACAACCATGTACATTTTATAGCGCACATCCCCGCCGAACAGTTGGGAAAAATGGCAAAAAACCACCAGAAAAATCAAGATGCCTTTTAAATTATCCAGTTTGAGATTTCTTTGCGCCACATCTTTCCCCTCCTTCTTTCTCTTTGCGCCTTTTTTTCGTTTATATATATCCCCGGTATCTACGCCCGCATTGCAGACGCTTTGCAGTACTTTTGCCAGAATCTGTCTTTTCGGGGGTTTAAATACATTCGTTTCTATGTCTGCTTTTTCAACTTTTCTCTGCCGTGTATTTCAAAAATCATTTTTGCATTTTACATTTTTATTT
>CALXJH010000063.1 GCA_944388555.1 uncultured Clostridia bacterium | reverse complement strand
ATCTTCATCTGTGTCATCAGAATCTGCTGAGTTCGTAATAACAGGAAAATTTTGCTGCGGCTCCGCCTTGTGTGCGCTGCCGGCTTTTTTATTCGCATGAGCTTCTTTGATTTTTAATAATAAATTTCGTGTAATTTCAATTAGAGAAACGCGGAATAGTAATATGGTGAAGATCGCAAACAATGCAATATAAACAATAACCGCTCCAATGGTTCCAACCACGGAAACAAGCAGTAAATTTATTAAGCCACCAATTACTCCACCGCCAATATGGTCGATTGCAGATGTATAGTAAACAGCGATGCTCTTTCCTAGGGTTTCGTAAGCAGGGAAAGCAGAACAATAGTGAATAACTGCGCATAAAGTCACAAGCAAAACAGCCACATAAATAAAATTTGCGCGGTATTTATAAATGCTTTTTTCAACAATTAAATTTGTTCCTAATGCTATGCAATAAAAGGGGAGAAGATATGCAGAATAACTGAATAACCCCAAGAACACATTTCGAATGGTATTTCCAATAGGTCCTGTGCCTTCACCAATAAACAGTGCCGCTAATACAAATACACTCAGCGCCACTAAAACAATAGAAATAATTTCCGGAAAATAACGTTTTTGTTGAACCGGTTTATTTTCTTTTTTTCTTTTAACAGTTTTTTTTGCCATGATAACCCCTTTTGTCTCCTTTATTTTGATAATATTCACATTTTTAGGAATATACACAAAATTATATCACAAAACAGGGAAAAATGCTATAGTTTTTTGTAAAAATCATTTTAAATCTACAAAATCACCAACATTGTATTTTAAATACATTTTCAAATCTGTTGAAATAATGCGCTGAATACGATTATTACCATCCATTTCTAAATATCCGCCTTTTACTTGTTTAATTGTTTTTGGGGGAATATTACTTGGGAATACAATATTCGCCGGCATAATACTGTAAATTAACATTTGTTTTCTCCTATCATTTCATGAAGTTTAATAAGGGCGTCACATATATTTCCCGTTGCGTCAATGATTCCGTGTTTTACCGTTTCTTCTCCGAATAATATGGTGCCGACATCGTTGGCAATTTCTCTTGTTTCGAACATTAATTTTTTAAAATCGTTTTCTTTAATATTTGAATTTTGTGCAATGAATGAAACAATGCGATCCTGCATTTTGTCAAAGTAATCGAAAACCTGCGGAACACCAATAATCATGCCATTCATACGAACAGGATGAATGGTCATTGTTGCTGAATGGGCGATAAAAGAGTATTTTGCGGCAACCGCAAGCGGTACACCGATTGAGTGCCCGCCACCTAAAACGAGGGAAACAGTCGGTTTGCTCATCCCTGCGATTACTTCTGCTATGGCAAGCCCAGCCTCTACATCACCGCCTACCGTATTTAAAAGGATTAACAATCCATCAATTTCGTCATTATCTTCTATGCTGACAAGCTGTGGGATTACATGTTCATATTTTGTTGTTTTGTTTTGAGAGGGAAGTATAATATGCCCTTCTATCTGCCCAATAATATTTAAACAATGAATATTATCTTTAAGGGATGTTATACCGTTATCTTTTTGTGCGTCCATATATTTTTAGTTCCTTTCTGACATATTTGAAGTTGCGGCAATTATATCTTGGCTTATTTTGTCCTTTTTTTATCTAAAAATACTTGAATTTTTGCGCAAATGTAGTATAATTATATCAATTAAATTATGAAGGAGACTCTGTATATGCCAATTAAGATACCGGATAAACTTCCTGCAGTTAAAGTGTTGCGAAGCGAGAATATATTCGTAATGACTGAGCGCCGCGCAGAGCGTCAGGATATTCGTCCGCTTAAGATATTGATCCTAAATATTATGCCCACAAAAATTGTAACTGAAACACAATTGCTCAGACTTTTAGGCAACTCACCGATACAAGTGGAGTTTGATCTTATACAAACGGTTTCCCATCAATCAAAAAATACGCCGGCTGAGCATCTTCAACGTTTTTACAAATCTTTTTCAGATGTTAAGGGACAGAATTATGATGGGATGATCATTACTGGTGCGCCGGTAGAAACGCTTCCGTATACGGAAGTAGAATATTGGGATGAAATTTGTGAAATTATGGCATGGAGTAAACAGCATGTTACTTCTACGCTACATATCTGCTGGGGGGCGCAAGCAGGGCTGTATTATCACTATGGTATCGAAAAAGAAATGCTTCCAAAAAAGCTTTCGGGCGTATATGTACATAAAACTCGCGCAAAAAATATAAAGCTTTTAAGAGGTTTTGATGATACTTTTTTAGCACCGCATTCCAGATATACAACAATTTCTAAGCACGCAATTGAAGCCTGTCCGGATTTAAAGATTCTTGCAGATTCAGACGAAGCGGGCCTTTATCTGATTTCATCGAAAAACGGAAAACATATTTTTATATTCGGACATTGTGAATATGATGCAGATACGTTAGCTAAAGAGTATTTCCGGGATGTAGAGAAAGGTCTATGCCCGGAAATACCCGTTAATTATTTTCCTCATAATAATCCGCAAAGAAGCCCAAAAATGACATGGCGCGCCCATGCAAATTTGCTGTTTAATAATTGGATAAATTACTATTTATATCAGGAAACTCCGTTTGACTTAAATCAAATTAGTGATAATAAAATTGGAAAAAATTAGAAATTTTGTTGACAGTTGTCAATTTCTGGTATATAATCTTCTTACAGATAGATAAGGAGGGGTAATTGTCTATGAAAGCAACTGGTATTACTCGTCAGGTGGATGAATTAGGGCGCCTGGTTCTTCCGATCGAACTTCGAAAAGCACTGAATATTCAAACGAAAGATTATATTGAATTTTGGATGGACGGACAGTCTGTTATACTTAAAAAACATGAGCCAAGCTGTATTTTTTGTGGTGAAGCAGAAAATATAATTAATTATAAAGGTAAAAACATATGTGCCGACTGCTTCTCTGAAATTAAAAAAACAAGAATACCCAAAACAAAATAGTAAATATTTTGATCGTCTCTTAGTCGAAAAGGGACGATTTTTTTTAAAATTTTATTGAAACTTTGGTTGAAATATGTTATACTTACATTATATTTGTGCAGCGAGGAGATCAATGTGAAAAAATTTTTAATTTGTTTTTGTGTATTTTTATATCTGCTTTCACAAACAGTATGTGCAGAAACAGTTGTTCCGATTTTAATGTATCATAATATAAACGAAACTTATTTGCCTGAAAATGCAAATGTGGAGATGACGCCGGCAGAATTTAAAGAACAGATGGAAGCTTTGCTTAATGCCGGATATACACCAATTACTTTATACGATTATGTCGATTGGGTAAACGGTATGGAAACTCTTCCGGAAAAACCGGTAATTATTACGTTTGATGACGGTTACTTAAATAATTATACACATGCCTTTCCTATTATCAAGGCGCTCAATATTCCAATCACTATTTTTATTATTACCGATCGTATGGGTATGTCTGACGGTGTTGCTTATCCGCATTTCACCTGGGAACAAGCAAAAGAAATGCTGGATTCTGGATTGGTAGATATTGAAAGTCACACAAATATGCATAGTGATTTACTGTTGGCAGATGAAAAAACTGCAATCAACGAACTTAGAATGTCTAAATATTTAATTCAGAAACACCTTGGCAGAACTGCAAATTTTTTAGCATATCCTTACGGAAATTTTACCGATGCAGTTAAACTGCAGGCGCAAAAAGCAGGATATATGGCATGTGTAAAAATCAAGCCGCAAACGCAAGGTGTAAACAAAATCGACAATGATTTATATGAATTGAAACGCATCACTGCATTTGGCGGTATGTCAGGAGAAGACTTTATAAACTATATAGAAGAAAACAAGGAACGGTGATTCTGTTTTGAAAACGAATATCATGGGTGTTTTATTTGATAATTATACAATTGCACAAACTGTACAAAAAGCGGTTTCTTTTGAAAAAACACCTTTTGTTATTTTTACACCTAATCCCGAAATCGTGCAAGCTGCTAAAAAAGATGATGAATTCCGCTGCATATTAAATCAAGCGGATATCGTAACGCCGGATGGCATTGGTATTGTGTATGCTTCTAAAATTTTAGGCGGTAATATTCGGGAACGCGCAGCAGGTTTTGATATTTGTTGTGGTATCTTAGAACATTTGGCACAAAAAGGCGGCAGTGTATATTTCTTTGGAGGCAAGCCGGGTGTTGCCCAAGCCGCAGCGGAAAAAGTGCGGGAAACATATGCGGGTATTCGGGTTTGCGGTACGAGAGACGGCTATTTTAATGCTGAGCAGGAAAAAGAAATTATAAGCGATATTCAAGAGAAATGTCCTGATTTACTTTTGGTGTGCCTGGGCGCTAAAAAGCAGGAGATGTGGATTGCGAACCACAAAGATTCTCTGCATGCGAAAATATTGATAGGCGCAGGCGGAAGTATTGATGTTTTGGCCGGAAAAACAAAACGAGCACCGGATCTATTTATCAAGTTAGGGCTGGAATGGTTTTATCGCTTGATAAAAGAGCCATCCCGTATTGGACGCATGGTGCAGCTGCCCTTGTTTTTAAGTGAAGTCATATGGAAAAGAGGAAAGATTTAATATGAGAGTAGAGTTATTAGAATATACTCCGAATTGCGAAAAGTTGATAGCTGCCGGTGCAAAACTTTGTTACTCAAATGCAGGTATCGATGGACTTTTAAATAATTTAGAAAAAGAAAATAGTGATAAATTTTTACGTATGCTACTTTCTATGGGACATGAAAGTCCAATAGAGCATGTAACTTTTACATTTGGTGTTGAAGGTGTAAGCAGAAGTTTGCTTGCTCAGCTCACAAGGCATCGAATAGCAAGCTATACGGTCAAGTCACAACGTTATGTAAAAGAGGGGCAATTTGAATACGTTATTCCACCCGAAATTGAAAACTTACCTGCGGCAAAAGCGGTTTTTTTAAAGACTATGGAACAGGAACAAGAAGCCTACGATCGTTTAACAGAACTGTTGATACAAAAGCATTTAGAAGCTTTTGCACAACAAGGACTGGATTCTGCTGAGGCAGCCAAGAAGGCTGAGAAAAAAGCGATTGAAGATGCAAGATATGTATTGCCGAACGCTTGCACAACCACGCTGATGATGACTTTTAACGCGCGCAGTCTTTATAATTTTTTCTCGCATCGCTGTTGTGAACGCGCACAGTGGGAAATCCGTGAACTTGCAGATAAAATGCTGGCGCTAGTTAAGGAAGTTGCACCAGTTCTTTTTGAAAAAAGCGGACCTCCTTGTTTGAAAGGCGGATGTCCGGAAGGCAAAATGAGTTGCGGTAAAATGGCAGAAAAAAGAGTGTATTACTTAAACAGCGACGAATACCGCAAGTAAAATTTTTATTTACGCTTGTTACGTTTTTATTAAGTTGCACAGAAATGGAGAAAGAAATGGGAAAATTGATTGTAATAGAAGGATTAGACGCTAGCGGAAAGCAGACACAAACAAATCTTTTGTGTCAAGCCTTACTCAAAAAAGACTACCAAATAAAGCAAATTTCATTTCCGTGCTATGATTCTCCTTCTTCTTCGCTTGTTAAAATGTATTTAAACGGCGAATTTGGGCAATCAGCTGATGATGTAAATGCCTATGCGGCTTCTTCGTTTTATGCAGTTGACCGATATGCGTCCTTTAAAAAGGACTGGGGTGGTTTTTACAACAATGGTGGGATTGTCATTGCGGATCGCTATACTTCTTCTAATATGATTCATCAAGCCAGCAAAATGGAAAGTATTTGTGATAAAGATGCCTACTTAAAATGGCTCTACGAATATGAGTTTGATGATTTGGGACTGCCTAAACCGGATATGATTGTCTTTTTACATATGCCGCCCAGTTTTTCTGAAAAGTTAATGCGAGGAAGAGAAAATAAAATTACAGGAACCATGCAGAAAGATATTCATGAAAAGGATCGATCTCATTTGATTCATAGTTATGAAACGGCTATGTATGTCGCAAAAAAATTTGACTGGAAAATAGTAGAATGCGTAAAAAATAATGTCTTACGCAGCATAGAGGATATCCACATGGAAATCTTACAGTTGGTGTGCTGCGAAATTCAAAAATGACACACAACGGATTTGTTTTTAATATTTATACTTGAAAAGAGGTTTTGAAAATGATTTATACGCTGCTTGCTGAAGGATTTGAAGAAGTGGAAGCGCTGACGGTTGTTGATATTCTCCGGCGTGCTGAAATAGCAATTCAAACAGTATCTATAACAGATAATCAAACAGTGGTGGGAGGACATGGAATCCCTGTCGTTGCGGATATTACACTAAAAGAAATGCAGGAAGGAGAAATGATTTTTCTGCCCGGGGGAATGCCGGGTGTTACAAATTTGGAAAAGCATCCTGCAGTTATCGAAACAATTCAGAACTATGCAAGTAAAGGAAAATTGCTTGCTGCTATTTGCGCTGCTCCCAAGATTTATGGCCAACTGGGACTGCTGAATGGAAAACAAGCTGTGTGCTACCCTGGATTTGAAGAATATTTAAAAGGTGCAAATGTATTAAAGCTGCCAGTTGTTCAAGATGGAAATATAATTACTTCCCGTGGTGCAGGTACTGCGGCAGAACTGGCATTTTTTATTATTTCATTGTTAAAGGATAAAACGGTCGCAGATCGTCTGCGTACTGGTATGATTTATGAATAAACAGGAACTGCGCAGTTTTACTCTGCAAGAAAGAAGCGCGTTATCCCCGGATTTAATATCTTCCATGAGTGAAAAAATATGTGCAGAGTTTATACGTTTATATCAGAATCCCAGTTTAGTTATATGTGCATATTCACCTATACGCAACGAGGTTGATACAAAACTCGTATTCAAATATTATCAGCACATATTTCTACCCAAAACAATTGAAAATGAAATTTATTTTTACCAATACACAGGTAAATTAAAATTAGGAAAGTTCAAAGTTTTGGAACCGGAAGAAGTGATTCCCTTAAATCAAGTTCCGGATGTAGTGATTGTTCCGGGAGTGGGATTTGATCGCACTGGCGCAAGAGTCGGTTATGGGAAAGGATATTATGATCGTTTCTTTGCGCGTATCGGCAAAACAGAAAAAGTCGGGTTTGCATATAGCTTTCAAATTGCAGACAGGATATCAGATACACAGCCGTTTGACATAAAAATGAACCGGATAATAACCGAAAAGGAAATACTTTTATGAATAAAAATTTTAAAAATATTATTATTATACTGATTACTTTGGCAATCATTTTGCTGTTTATTGAATTTTCAGGCATTGGCAGGAAATCCGGTACAGTGCTTGAGATTCCCGAAGGAAGCGGCATATCAGAAATTGCGCAGATATTAAAAGAAAATCAAATGATTGGCAACACCTTTTTATTTAGCGCATATTCTATCGTGACAGGAAGAACCTATTTTGCGGGATCACACTATATGGAAAAATCCGGTTATTCTGGTATTGCGGAAGCTTTAGCTACGCCGCCTTCTGAACAAACCGTTACAGTAACATTCAGAGAAGGCATTGAATTGCGAGAAATCAAAGATAAACTGGTAGAGCTGGGTTTATGTACGGCAGAAGAATTTGACAAATATGCCACCAAACAATACTATGACTATGCGTTCTTATCTGAAATTCCGGACCGCGATAATCCTTTGGAAGGCTACTTATTCCCAGATACTTACATCTTTTCTTATAGTGAAGGCATTCAAAGTATTATAAACAAAATGTTATCGAATTTTCAGACAAAGGTAATTGAACCCTTGTACGCGGATATAGAGGAACAAAATTTGCAGCTAGACAACGTGATAATTATGGCATCTATTTTAGAACGTGAAGCCGCTTCTCAAAATGAATTGTCTAAAATCAGTAGCGTTTTCTATAACCGCCTGAACAAAAAAGGAGAGTCGCGCGGCTACTTAGAATCGTGCGCTACTGTTCAATATATACTTAAAGAGCGCAAAACAGTCCTTTCTGTAGAAGATACCAAGATTGATTCGCCGTATAACACCTATCTTTATGCGGGTTTGCCAGTTGGTCCAATTTCTTCACCAGGCGCAGAAGCAATCGAGGCAGCTATATATCCGGAAAATACAAATTATCTTTATTTTGTAGCAGACGGAAACGGAACCCATTATTTTGCTGAAACTTATGTGCAGCACCAAGAAAATATGCGAAAGGCCGGATTATAAATTGGCAGGCGAAAAAATAAATTTAGAATTTATAACGGAATATTTACACACGCTCTTCCCACAAAAAGATGGGATTTTACAAGAAATGGAAACGTATGCCGCACAATATGCGATTCCAATTGTTCATCCGGAAGTAAGAGCATTGTTGGAATTTTTATGTAAGATAAAAAAGCCGATACAAATTTTAGAAATCGGTACAGCAATTGGATATTCTGCAATGGTTTTTGCAAAGCAGCTGCCGGAAAACGGTAAAGTCATTACAATCGAAAGAGATCCAGCCATGACAGAGCTTGCACTTAAAAATATCCAAAAAGCCGGATTGCAAAGTAAAATACGTGTTTTGGAAGGAGAAGCACTTGAAGTCTTGCCGTGTTTGCAAAAACACTTTGATATAGTGTTTATTGATGCGGCAAAAGGCTATTATCATGAGTTTTTTGATTTGATACTTCCGCTCGTATCCGATGAAGGAATCATCATTTCAGACAATGTTTTATATAAGGGAATGACAGCGACAGACGCACTTGTAAAGCGGCGTCAAAAAACGATTGTTGGCAGGATGCGGCAATATTTATCTTTATTATGTTCTTCGCCATACCTTACGACATCTGTACTGCCTGTAGGAGATGGTGTCGCGCTCTCTTACTATAATAAAAGCGGTGCGGCAGACAAACGTTTTTAAAGTTGTATTTATGAACGTAAATGCAGCATCAACTTGTTTGACGGAGGAATTTATGACCCTTTTTTGGCTGTTTATGTGCATAGCTAATTTGCTGATACCGCTTACTATGATTCTGTTTGGCAAAAGATTTATGTCAAATCCGCCCGAACATATCAATCATTTTTATGGATATCGGACGTGTATGTCTATGAAAAATAAAGATACCTGGATATATGCGCATAAATATTTTGGAAAATACTGGTTTATTTTAGGCTTATGTTTATTGCCCATTTCATTAATACCATTATTTTTTGTCTACGATTCTGATGCAGATACAATTGGAAGTGTCGGGGGTATTGTATGCGCCGTGGAGCTGCTCTTTTTAAT